>NZ_ASZW01000162.1:0-1355 GCF_000468215.1 Arthrobacter sp. CAL618
GGGGTGAGGCGGTCGAGGAGGGCCAGACGCTGGGGACGGTCGCTTCGCTAACGGCCGGGTCGCACTGCCCCGCGGGATGTCTTCATTGGGGCGTGCGACTGAGGGGTCTGTACGTCAATCCGCTCAATTATGTGCTGGACCGCAGGCCGTCGGTCCTGCTGCCGCTGCACGGCCCCTGACGTCCCGTCCCAGTCATTACGCGAAAGGCCCCATCCAGCACGTCCTGCGACAGGCACCCGGAAGGCTCAGGCCCCCCTGATATTCCAGCCGCCTAAACGAACGCGGCGATCCCGGTGATGGCCCGCCCGGTCACGAGGGTGTTGATTTCGTGGGTGCCCTCGTAGGAGTACACCGCTTCGGCGTCGGAGAAGATCTTGGCCATTTCGTAGTCCGTGACGATGCCGTTTCCACCCAGCAGGCTGCGGCCCATTGCGACGGTTTCGCGCATCCGCGCCGTGGTGAAAGCCTTGGCCAGTGCCGACTGCTCGTCCTTGGCCTGCCCTTCGTCCTCGAGCTGGGCCAGCCGGACCATCATGCCCATTGAGCTGACCGTGTTGCCCAGCATTTCGACGAGTTGTTGCTGGACCAGCTGGAAGGAGGCCAGCGGACGGCCAAACTGGTGACGTTCGACGGCATATCGCCGTGCCACATCAAATGCCGCGAGCTGCTGGCCTACCGCCTGCCACGCAACCGAAAGGCGGGTTACCTTCAGTACCTTGTTGGTGTCTTTGAAACTGTTGGCGCCTTTGAGGTGGAAGTCATCATGGACCACCACGTTGTCGAGGGTGATGTCGGCGTTTTCGACGGTGCGCAGCGCGATCTTATTCTCGATCTTGGTGGCGCTATAGCCCTTGAGCGTGGTGTCAACGAGGAAGCCTTTGACCTGGTTATCGGCGAGATCGCGAGCATAGATGACCACCCAGTCGGAGAACGTGGCGTTGCCAATCCACCGTTTGGCGCCGTTGATGATCCAGCTATCGCCTTCCCGGCGGGCCGTGGTGCGGGTGCCGCCTGCGACATCAGATCCGCCCAGAGGTTCAGTCAGCCCGAAAGCGCCGATCTTTTTCATCGAGTAGATATCGGGCAGCCAGGCTTCCTGCTGTTCCGGCGACGCGAGCTCCTCGATTGATCCGGTGAACAGACCGTCGTGAACACCCAGGAAGGTGGCAATTGAGGTATCGGCGCGGGTGATCTCGGCGTGCATTAGCCCGGCGAACAGGTTTGAGTACCCCTGCCGGCGGACTGGGCTCATCACGTCCAGCTCGGCAAGCTTGGGAATGAGGTCTTTCGGGAAGGTTGAATCGTTCCACCACCCGGTGGCGTGCGGCTTCACCTCGGTCCGCAGGAACTGGCGG
>NZ_ASZW01000162.1:1365-25734 GCF_000468215.1 Arthrobacter sp. CAL618
GAGCCGATCCCGCTCTTTTTGACTCAGGAGCGCCTCGAAAGAGTAGAAGTCGCCGTCGGCATAGGGAAGGTTGTTTACATCGATGACTGGCTTGCTCATGCGGGTGTCCTTTGCGTCGTCCAGCGGTTCTTTCGCTCTATGTTACCCACGAGTAACTTCCTTGCCAATCATCTGGAGCGCGGAACGACAAAGTCCCCGGAACAGAAGCGTTCCGGGGACTTTGAAAGGGGGTAGGGCTGCTGGGGCTTAAACCCAGGACAAAGGGATTAGCAACTCCGGTCTTTCGTTGGTTTCCGGTGCATTCGATCCCCCGCAATTCCCAGCAATAGCGCCAGTCGAGTGATTCCAACTGATCATTATCTTTCGCCCTTGCTCGTTGTTTCCGGTGGGTAAGCGGTGGGCTAAGCGCCACCGGGCGTGCGGCCGACCCGCATGAGTGTGGCGAGCCTATTGAGAAGCGCCAAGATCTTCCCTGGACGATTGACGATCGCAGGATTATCGTCGTGGCGGTTTTGCAGTCCTGGTTACTTTGCAGTCCTGGTTACAAGGTGTGCAGATGTGGAATGAGGACAACATGCGCAGAATCTCGTCAGCGGCCAACGCCAAGGTGTATAGCGGCGGTGTGGCCGAAGATGGTTTCTTGCGTGCTCTCCCAGAGGCAAGAACGGTGCGAGCCGTTCCTGGCAGCAAGGGAAAGAGCACATTTTCGACGGGTCGAACCTTGCCGAACTCGACTGTGGCCGCGCCGTGGTGCTGGCCTCCGGTGGTCTCCAAAGACCCCATCGAACGGCGTCTCACCGTCTGGGTCGCGGGCCAGCGCAAGCAGATCCTTAATGGTTCCATCAGCAATGATCGGCGGGAACTGCTGCAAGCTGCATTCGGAGACTGGGTAGGGCTCCCACCTCCGGCGCCAGAGACCAGCATGTGGGACCGGCGCCTGACCGAGGTGGCGGACGTGTTCGCTAATGAGGGCCACCCACCTCGATTCAGGAGAGGCGACGACCGGCACGAGAACACCCTGGCAACCTGGCTGGTCACCCAGCGCGGCCTCCACCGCCGCGGCAACCTGGCTGGTCACCCAGCGCGGCCTCCACGCACCGGCACCCTGGATCCGACTCGGCAGGCACGCCTGGATGAGCAACTCCCCGGATGGGTTGCTGGCTGGCGGTAGTTGAACCAACGTAAGGTCAGCAACCCACCTCAACGGGCAAAAATGACGAGACAGACAGCTCGGCATGTCACTCCATATAGATCGTCTCACTTACCACAGCCCGGCGAGTGGGAGCCGACTGGATGGCTATTCTCAGCTGTCTGGTGCTACGTCAGTGCCGGGTGCGCGCGAAAAATTGAAATCGGTCACCACGGAATACTGATCGGGTCCATTCGACTGGAACGCCGCTGGCGTTCAGACCGCGCCGTTGAATCAGCAGCAAGGGAGCGCCCATTTCGATAGCGAGAAGGCGAGCTTCGAGCGGACCGGCAATCGTGGTCATGACGGAGTCTTCCGCCTCGGTAATTTCGATACCGTAACGGGTGCTGAGAACGGCATACAGGGACCCCTTTTCAGTGAGGTGTTGTTGCAGATCGGGAAGCAATCCAGGCAGGTACGCTGCCTCGTGGGCCAGCGGTTCGCCATTGATGAAACGTACCCGTTCGATGCGCGTGAGTTTCGTTTCGAGAGGGACACGCAGCCGTGCAGCGAGTTGCTCGTCGGCGAGCACAGGCTCGGTCCCGAGGATGTTGGATGCGCTTTTGAGGTGCTGCGCCTCGGCATCTTCGGTGAATGACGTGAGCTGGCGGATGTAGGCGGGATGCGGCGGCGCCACAAATGTCCCCTTGCCTTGGGTGCGGTTGAGTATGCCCTCGGCCACGAGCTCGGAAATGGCCTGCCGGACAGTGGTCCGCGATGTCGCGTACCGGGCGGCAAGGGAGCGCTCTGTCGGCAAGGGCGCCCCTGGGCCGGCCACGAGCGCGAGGCGGCGCAGGTCCTCCTTCACCTGGTAGTACTTCGGCGCGGCGTAGTACTTCGGCGCGGCGAAGGCCGGAACGGTCATGGAGCAATAATACCGCCGATAGTACCGCCGATACCCAGCGGAAATTGGTCTAGGCCAATCTATTGACTTCGAAATTGGTCTAGTCCAAACTCGGGGAAGGGCCGCTGCTGGCTCGGATGTTTCGGGCGGAAAAGGAGTATCACTGATGATTACTAACAAGAGGAGCAACCGCAGTGGGGCGGCCGTAGCCACCGGCATTGCGATTGCCATGGCGCTGTCAGGCTGCTCCGGAGGCGGCGAACCTGAAGCGGGCGACGGAACCCTTGAGGTGTGGGCACACTCCGGCCAGGCTTCCGAAGCAGAGGCCCTGCAAACCCTCGTCGATGAGTTCAACTCTTCCAATGAAGAGCTGACCGTCGAACTAACCCTCATTCCCGAGGCTGACTACACGCAGACAATCCAGGCCACGTCAGCAGATGAACTGCCGGACATCATAGAAATGGACGCCCCGACAATGGCGGCGTTTGTCTACGACCGCAAACTTGTTCCCCTTGACGGCGTAGTCTCCCAGGAAACGCTGGACAACAGGATCTCCGGCGTGGCGGAGAGCGGCACCTACAACGACGAGACCTATGCCGTGGGCATGTTCGACGTCGGACTGGGCATGTGGGGCAACCGGACCCTTCTGGAGGAAGCCGACGTCGAAATCCCGACCACCGCTGAAGAAGCCTGGACTGCGGAGGAATTCAGTGGGATTCTCGAGACACTCTCGGAGGCGAACCCCTCCGGCGCGGCACTGGATCTGGGTGAAGCAAACGGTTTCGCCGCTGAGTGGGGAACCTTCACCAGCACCCCGCACATCTGGTCGGCCGGCGGAACGCTCATCAAAGACGGAAAAGCTGACGGCGTGATCAACAGCCCCGCCAATGTCGATGCCTTGGAAGAGTGGGCTTCCTGGAAGCCGTACACCGACCCGAACACGGACGGCAGCGCACTTCAGTCTGAGCGCGTAGCCCTGAGCGTGACCGGAAACTGGGCCTACCCGGCCCTGAGCGAGGCACTCGGTGAGGATCTGGTGCTAATGCCGCTGCCCGAGTTCGGTCTGGGAACCAAATCCGGCCACGGCTCCTGGCAGTGGGGCGTAACCCCGACGGCAGACCCTGCGGAGGCCGGCCAGTTCATCGACTTCCTGATGACTGACGAAAGCATTCTCACAATGACTGAAGCCAACGCCGCTATCCCCGGCAGCACCACGGCCCTTGAACAGAGCGAACTCTACGGCGAAGGCGGCGAGCTGGAACTCTTCGCCACAGCCCTGGCCAGCGCCTGCGGTTCCGAGAACGTCACCGAGGAATGCATCGCGGTTGCCCGTCCGGTAACCCCCGGCTACCCGACGGTCACCAGCTCCTTCGGAAGTGCCCTCCTCGCCATCTGGGGCGGCGGCGACGTCCAAGAGGAACTCGACTCGGCAGCCAGTGCCATCGATTCCGACTTCTCGAGCAACAACGGCTACCAAGAGGACTAAAAGGCCATCAGGGTGGGGCTGCCATGGCAGCCCCACCCTCATAGCGAGGAGAGCGTTATGGCCCAATCAACCGGCCTTGTAACTCCGGCAGGTACTGCTGTTGAGCGACGCCAGAAGACGAGAAGAACCGGGAGCCGTGTGGCAGGCCCCCTGATGGCCGCCCCGGCGGTTCTGCTGCTGATCCTCTTTCTTGCCATTCCTTTTCTGTCGGCGATCTTCTTCTCCCTGCACAGCGTGCGGCTGGGAGACCCCCGCCCACCGAACTTTGTCGCTATCGACCAGTACGTGCAGATTTTCACCGAACCCACGGTTTCCCGCGAGTTCTTCAGCGCACTGCTGCACAACTTCCTCTTTGCTGCTGTGGTGGTTCCGGTTCAAACCGGACTGGCACTCGCGCTGGCCATGCTGGTAAGCAAGCACATTCCGGGTATCGGCCTCTTCCGGTCCCTCTACTTCCTGCCAGTCGTGTTTCCAATTGCACTCGTTGCCATCATCTGGCGCCTGATCCTCTCCCGCGGCGACCAGGGTCTACTCAACCAGGCACTGAACTTCTTCTCGGTCGGAAACTTCGGCAACCAGGACTGGCTCGGATCCGAATTCACCGCCCTGGCCTCCGTGATCGTGCTCTCGATCTGGCAGGGCGCCGGATTCCAGATGGTCATCCTCCTGGCGGGACTGCAGCAGGTGCCGGGCGACCTGTACGAGGCTGCCGAACTGGACCGCGCCAACCCCTGGCAGAAGTTCCTGCACGTGACTCTCCCCGGAATCCGCACCACACTGGTTTTCGTAGCCCTCTATACGACCATCCTTTCCCTGCGGGTCTTCGACCAGATCTATGTCCTGGCCAAAGGCGGCGGCGGTCTCAACGAAGACGCCGCCCGGACGGTCATGTACGAGGCCGTCACCGCCGCCTTCGACGAAAATAACATCGGGCGCGCAAGCGCGATCTCCGTCGTGTTCTTCGTGATCGTGGTCATCCTGTCCCTTATTCAGCGACGCGCTACCCGCGAGCGGGAGGACTAAGCCATGACAACGGTTCGCACATCTCAAAAAATGAGCCGACGACAGCGGCAAGCACTTCTTCCCCGGTATCTCACCCTGCTCATCACCGGGGCACTATTCCTCGCCCCAGTTGCCTACATGGTGGCGGCGTCTCTGGCACCGGCCGAGGACACCCTGTCCGGCTTTGAAGTCTTCGATGTCTCCCAGTGGGGACTGCACAACTACGCTGGCGTGGCCAGCAGCCTGTCCTCCGACAGCACAGGGCATCTGTACCAGTTCTTCCTGGTCTCATTCACGGTGACAGTCTCCGTCGTCGGACTGGGCCTGCTGGTGAACTCAATGGCAGCGTACGCGCTATCCCGCCTGTCCTGGCGCGGCAGGGACCTAACCCTGCTCGGCATTCTGCTCCTGCTGGTGGTTCCCTTCGAAGCCGTTGCGGTGCCCATGTTCTACCTCTACAACGACGCACGGAACACCCTGTGGATCCAGATCGCACCCTTCGTCGGCAACGCGCTCTCCATCTTCCTGTTCTACTCGTTCTTCTCCGGGATACCCAAGAGCATCGACGAGGCCGCACGGATGGACGGTGCCGGACCCTTGCGCATCTTCTTTCGAATCATTGCGCCGATGAGCAAGCCGGCATACGCATCCGTTGCCATCCTGACTTTTCTGGCGCAGTGGGGCATGTTCCTGTGGCCGGTGCTGATGATCTCGGATCCGAGCCTGCGGCCGCTGCCGCTCCAGATCAGCGTGTTCGCCGGCCAGCTTCCGCCTGCCTGGGGCCAGGTCCTGGCCTTTGGAGTGCTCCTGGTGATTCCCGTGATAATCGTCTTCCTGCTGTTCCAGCGCTGGTTCATCGAAGGCGTGGCCAGCTCGGCCGTCAAGGGCTGAGCCCTACCCACCCGGCAGGCACACACCATCAGAAAGGACTGGCCTTGGACGTCCTGGTTTTGGCTGATCCGTCGGCGATCGGATCCCATGCCGCTGATCTCGTAGCCCGTCGGATGACGGACAAGCCTGACACGGTCCTCGGGATAGCAACCAGTTCATCGCCGCTGGTACCTACCGGGCACTCTCCCGAAGGCGCACGCAGGCCAAGGTCACGCTCGAGAGGGTGCGCTGCTTCGCTCTGGACGAATACGTGGGCCTACCTGACGGGCACCCGGCGAGCTATGCCGGCGTCGTCGTTGAAGAGGTGACCGGGCCTTTGGGATTGAACCCCGAGAACGTATACACCTCCGACGGGAGCGCCGCGGATCTCCAGCAGGCCTGCCTGGACTATGAGAACGCTCTTACCTCCGCCGGAGGTGTGGATCTCCAGATTCCGGGAATTGGCACGAATGGGCACATCGGCTTCAACGAACCGATGTCTTCCCTGGCCTCCCGCACACAAAATAAGGCTCTGTCTGAACAGACACGCAAGGACAACGCGTGGTTCTTTCGTGAGGGCGAGAGCGTACCCTCGCGCTGCATCACCCAAGGGCTGGGCACCATCATGGACGCGCGGCAGATAGTTTCCGTAGCACAGGGAAAATCGAAAGCCGAGACACTCGCAGCCGCGGTAGACGGCCCGGTCAGCAGCATGCGACCGGCGTCCCTCCTTCAATTCCATCCCGACGCACCGGTGGTGCTGGATGAAGTTGCCGCATCACGGATGGCGTTCACGGACTACTACCGGTCCGGCGCCTCGGCAAAGCCGCTCCTCATCGGGAAGGCACCGTGACATTCCGGCTGCCGGATCACTGGGTATGGGACAGCTGGCTCGCTGACGACGGGGAGAACTATCACCTGTTCTTCCTCCGTGCGAGCAGGGCGCTGATCGATCCTGACAGACGCCACCACGGAGCGTCTATCGGGCACGCAGTCTCCGCTGACCTGGAGGAATGGACTCTCCTTCCGGACGCACTCACCGCCGCCGGCGCACCCGCATGGGATGACCTCGCCACGTGGACCGGCTGCACCGTCCGTGGCACGGACGGCACCTGGCATCTGTTCTACACAGGCGTCAGCCGCGCCGAGAATGGGCTACAGCAGAGGATCGGGTCCGCCGTATCCGATGACCTCGTAACCTGGACGCGGTCCGAAATGCCTGCCCTCGAAGCCGACCAGCGCTGGTACGAAAAGCTGGGTGAGGGCACCTGGCCTGATGAAGCGTGGCGGGACCCTTTCGTCTTCTTTGACGAGGACACGCAATTGTGGCAAATGGTGATCACAGCCCGCAACCGAACCGGTAATCCCGACCAGCGCGGCGTCGTCGGGCACGCAGTGAGCCCAAACCTCACGCACTGGGATACGCGCCCGCCACTGTCTTCCCCGGCCGGTTTCGGCGAGATGGAAGTAATTCAGTCACGACAGGTTGACGGCGAGACCGTTCTGATTTTCTCCTGCCTCCCCGACAAGGCGCCGGGCATTCCGTTTGAAACTTCAAGCACCGGCACGTGGATTGCGTGTGGGGAGAGCCTGCTCGGACCGTGGGACCTGACGGGAAGCTCCAGCTTCTTTCTGCCGGGACTCTACGCGGTGCAGCTCTACAGGAAGCGCGACGGAGAGTGGGTTGTCTTCGGCTTCCAAAACAGCGTGGACGGCCGTTTCGTTGGGGAGATTGGGAGCCCTGTTCCCCTCACGGAAGTTCTGGCCGGACGAACCCTCTTTCCGTACACCCCGACTACCGACGGATAACCTGCACCACCACCACTAAAGGAGAACAGCACTATGTTCAAACAATTGATGGCAGCCGGCTCGGCAGCCGCACTCATAGTCGGCGGCACCATGCTCGGTGCCGCACCCGCCCTTGCCTCACCCGCAAAGGCCGGCGACAAAACCACCGACGTGACCGTGATGTCTTTCAACATCCACTACGGGGCTGACGGTGACAATAATTTCGACCTCGAACGCGCAGCATCCGTGATCGAAGTTTCGGGTGCGGAAATCATTGGTCTGCAGGAAGTGGACAACCATTGGGGAGCGCGCAGCGAATTCTTGGACGAGGCTTCATGGCTTGCGGAACGGCTCGACATGCACGTCGTCTACGGAGCTAACCTCGACGAACCACCGCTGCCCGGCGATGTGGACAACCGCCAGTACGGCACAGCCATCCTCAGCGAATACCCCATCATCTCCTCCACGAACCACCTCCTGACGAACATCGAGTACGAAGAACGACCCACCGAACAACGCGGATTGCTCGAAGCCGTGGTGAACATCCGTGGGGCCCACCTTTCCTTCTACAACACCCACCTGGACTTCCAGCGGGAAGAGCAGCGGGCGCTGCAAGTTAAGGAAATAATCGATATCACCGGCAGCAATGATCGGCCGGCGGTCATCGTCGGGGACCTCAACGCGACGCCGGACGCACCGGAGCTGCAGCCCCTATTCTCAGTATTCACTGACAGCTTTGCCGCACTCGGGCAGAACGAGGACTACACCTTCGCTCCGGATCTAGAAGGGCTTCCCGGAAGCGGGTCAGTGGAGAACCCCACCCTGCGCATCGACTACATCCTGACCGCACGCGGGGCCACTGCGACGTCCGCGGAGGTCATCAAGACCACAGCATCGGATCACCTGCCTATCATCGCCGAACTTTCGGTGACGAAGTCGCCCAACGGCTTGGTGAAGTAGCTGCAACAAGAGATGAAATCGGGACAGTACAGAGGGCCGGAAGTAGTCCTGGCAGTCGACGTCGGCGGGGCCACAGTCAAGGGCTCGGTCTTCGTTGACGGGGTCGAAAAAACCTCCGAACACGCTGTCCCAACGTTCGAAGAGTCCTCCGGCGCCTTGTCGACGCGGTCCTCGCGGCGCTATCAGCACTTGCGGGGGCCGCTCGTGCGCTGGGCCACGAACCGACCGCCATTGGAGCAGGCAGACCCGGACTCGTGGACACAAGCGCGGGTCTGGCCCACCCTTCGCGGTGGAAATGCTCCTAAGGCGGCAGCTGGGCCGTCTGGAGGCCAACCCCTGGTTCACCCGGAAACACTACGTGCAGAAGACCCATGTACCGGCCTGACAACACCGTTCCGCTCGCAGCGTTTGGTCAGCGCCTGGATTGAATTCGGTGGGTTTCCGGTGGATGCCTACCTCAGACTCCCAATGCAAAGAGCCCCTGATCCGCGTTTCCGC
This sequence comes from Arthrobacter sp. CAL618, assembly GCF_000468215.1. Taxonomy (NCBI): domain Bacteria; kingdom Bacillati; phylum Actinomycetota; class Actinomycetes; order Micrococcales; family Micrococcaceae; genus Arthrobacter; species Arthrobacter sp. CAL618. Next base: position 10,003 of record NZ_ASZW01000162.1, read on the forward strand.
AGGCCAAGGGCTCTCTTTAGTAGGGCTGCTGGGGCTTGAACCCAGGACAAACGGATTATGAGTCCGCTGCTCTAACCAGCTGAGCTACAGCCCCGCGAAGTGATCGCCGAAGCGACTATGTCAGTCTAACGACACCGAAGTATTCTAACGACCCCGCAGCATTTGCCGAACTCGCCCCTGGCGGCACCCGGCCGGTGGCCTGTCAGACCGCCTCGGATTCCAGCAACTCGCCGTAGTACAGGCCCTCAAACGTCGCAAGTGTGGCCGTGAGCGAGTGAACATCGACCATCGAACGGCTAGCCTTGCCCATCCGGTCCTGGTCAGCGGGTGGCAGGCTGAGGATTTGGGTGATCCGATCGGCAAGCTCGGTGCTGTCGTGCGGCGTGAACAAGTAGCCGTTGACCCCGTGGTCCACGAGGTGGGGAAGAGCCATGGCGTTGGCGAGCAGCACGGGGGTGGAAGCGGACATCGCCTCCAGCGTCACCAGCGATTGCAGCTCGGCCGTTCCAGGCTGGCAGAACAGTGCCGCACGGAGATAAGCCTGCCGCAGCTCCTCATCGGTGATCAGTCCGCGGAAGCTGACCCGTCCACCAAGACCTAGCCGGGCGACCTGTGCCTGGAGTGCGGCTTTCACCTCGCCGCCACCCACAATCTCAAGGTGGACGTTGAGCCCTGGAGGAGTCTTGGCGACGGCGTCAATCAGGACATCAACGTGTTTCTCTTCGGCGAGTCGACCGACAAAGAGCACCGTCGGGTGGTCCCGGGGTTCCAGCGTCTCCCCGGGCTGCAATTCGTAGGCGGCTGAGTCGATGCCATTGGAGAGGGGGACCACCTTCCGAAGGAACGCATGCTCGTGCATGGCCTTGGCGGCCAACGGGGTCGGCGTGGTGACCACAGCTGCCTTGCCCATGACCTTGCCCATGTCCCGCCAGGAGTTCTTGGCAACAATTTTCTTGAACCACTCCGGGAAGGGCAGGAACGGGTTGAGATTTTCGGGCATGAAGTGGTTGGTGGCAACCACCCGGATTCCGCGCCTCACGGCCTCATAGAGGGTGTACTCCCCCACCATGTAGTGGCACTGAATGTGCACGACGTCAGGCTGCACCCGATCAAAAAGCATGCTGATGTCGCGTTTGATCTCCCAGGGAAGGCAGATTCGCCAGTAGTCATGGGTGGGAACCGCATGGGATTTCAGCCGGTGCACGGGCCATTCGCCGTCGGCTTCGGTGAAGCTCTTGCCATTCTTGGTGCTGGGAGCCAGGACGTGAACCTCATGCCCGCGGGAGTGCATTCCCTTTGCCAGCCGGTAGCCGAACTGCGCTGCCCCATTGATGTTGGGCGGGTAGGTTTCTGCTGCGATCAGAATGGTCAATGGCAATTTCTCGGCCGGGTGGCTCACTGTGGGTTTCCTCTGTGGGTAACTGGCGGATCCGGCGGCTGGACAGAATGGGCCTCAGCTAACGCCGTCGTCGTACTTCCTTCTGGCGTTGCACCACATCTGGGTGATGCCGGGACAACGCGATGACCCCCACAATAGCAACCAACGCGGCCATTCCCATGGCAATTGCGATGACCGATTCCACGTCGGGTTCCAGCTCGCCCAGGATGACAATGCCGATGGCGATACCAACGATCGGGTCAATCACTGTCAAGCCGGCGATCACGAGGTCCGGCGGACCCGTGGCATAGGCGCTCTGCACGAACCACGAACCAAGGCCGGCAGCGACAGCAATCGCCACCAGGGTGTAGGGCGGCACATTCAGCAGGAACCGCCCATTGGAGTCCAAAAGGTGGGTAGCGATAATTTTGGTGAGTACCGCGACGAAACCAAACAACACCCCCGCCCCCAGAATGTAGGCGAAGGCGCCCAGCCGGCGACGGAACATGACCGCGAGGGAACCGAACACCGAAACCGCGACTGCCAACAGGAGCACCGTGACTAGTTCCTGCTCCGGCAACACCTCATGGTCTTTGCGGGTCACGTTGACGGCGAGCAGGACGAACAGCGCGCTTCCGCTCACGCAGGCAGCAATGGCGACGACGGTGGCCCGGTTGATCCGGATGCCCTGATCCTTCGAATTGACGACCGTGGTGATCACCAGCGCGATGGCACCGATCGGTTGCACCACTGTGAGGCTTGCCAGGCTGAGGGCGACCACGTTCAGTGCCATCCCGATACCCAGGAGGATCAGGCCAAGTACCCAGCGCGGGTTGCGGAGGAGCCGTACGAACCCCTTGGAGTTCAGGGACAGGCCGCCGGTATTGGACCTGACGGCGCTGCCTTGGCGTTGCGCGCCAACGGCGAGGAAGCAGGCACCGATGAGAGCCAGGAGAATGGCTAACCAGACCATGCGCCGCCCTTCGGGCACCGGGGGCGGTGATGGGAAAGGGGACGGCTAGGGAGCATCAACGGCCCCGGGCTGGGCCGATCCGTTGGGCCTGCCGTCCGAGCGGTACAACCGGTGCGCAGCAGTGAAGTACCCGTAGAACGCAAGAAGGTGGCCGATGCAGCCCAACAGCAGCAGGACGTGCGCGGTGACGAACAGCCACGGCTGATCAAAGCCCGGCACGCGGTGCAGCAGGAGCATCGGCGAGCCGATCAGCAACAGGGCGGTGCGGATCTTCCCAATATTGGTGACCGGTAGGTGCAGCGGACCGCGGAAGAGGATGAGCGCGTTGACGATGAGGATGGCGTCCGGAATGACGATGGCCCACACCAGCCATGCGGGGGCAATACCATCCACCACAAAGACCACCGCAATGACGATCAGAGCCGTCCGGTCCGCGATCGGATCCAGCCATTTGCCGACGACCGACACCTGGTTGAACCGGCGAGCGATATACCCGTCGATCCAGTCGGTGGAGCCAAGGACCACGAGGGTGATGACGGCCAGGGCGTCCTCGTTTTGCACAATGAGGAACACGAACAACGGAACCCCGAGGAACCGAATGACCGTGATGATATTGGGCAGCGTCCAGAAGGTCGCCAGAACGTCGTTTTCGCGTCCTGGTCTGGCACCGGCCCCAATGAGTCTGATCACTATTCCCTCCCCCCACCATTATGCAGGGAGAGCGGGCCCGCCCGGACCTGTGCCCCGGATCGGGCGAGGGTCTGCTAGCGGGAAACCAGTTTCCGCACCATGACGATAATGGCGGTCACCGAGCCTGCGACCACGGAGAGGGGCTTCCACCGATCGGCCAGGGTGACCTTGTGTGGGTGCTCGCGGGGTGCGGCCGGCGTGCGCGGGGGCACCACGGACCTGGCTTGCTCGGCGAGCCGGTTGGCGCCGGTCTTCGCCGATGTTTTGGCCTGGTTCCAGCGTGATTTGAAGTCGAGTTCGCGGCCCAGATCGTCGCGGAGGTCGGCAAGGTGGTCGCGTCGGGTACCTGAGCGGCGGCGCAATTCGCCGTACGACGGCGTCGGCTCCTTGGGCTTGGCGTCGTCGGCCTCGTCCTTGGGCTTTTCTTCCTTGGGCTTCTTGACATCAAGGGTTGCCGGATCGAAGCTGCGACCCTCGCGAAGGACACCGATGTCGTAGCGGATGCCGCGGATGGCTTCCTCCGGCAGCAGGGGCAGCGCCTTCTTGAACCGGGACACACCGATCAGCGCGGTGATAGCGATGATGATGAGGAATACACCGGCAACCAGCAACGCCGCCAGCCAGCCATCCATGATGGTGGCCAGTCCGAGGATCGCTGCGGCGATGAGCGCGACGGCGAGGAAGGCCAGGAAGACGACCGCCACCACGAGGAACGCTGCTGCGATCCCCGCCTTGATGCCTTTCTGCTTCATCTGCTCCAGCGCCATGGTGACTTCGTCACCGAACTGGCGCGGTGTGAGCCTTCCCAATAGCTTGATCAGTCCGAAGACTGACGGCTTGCTCGAAGTCCCTGTGCCACGTGTGCTAGCGGAACTATCCATAGCTCTGCCTCCATCCCTCGTCTAACAGGTCGCGTGAGCGTACCTGCAAGCTGCGTAAACCTTTTCCTAAAATTACCATTGAGTGGCTAAAGCCGAATCTGTGTAAGCCTACTTCAATAGCAAGCAGACTTAGTGCCTTCCGTTTGCCAAGGCAACCTAAGATGGAACTGACGACAGCGTGGTGCGTTGTCCCTCCCCCTTTTCAGACGAGAATCAGCGCGCCCTCGCACAAACATCTATTCGAGGCCCACGGGCCACCCGTGACGCAAGGGTAAACCCTTGGTCGGATAGGCACCAGTGAGCACAGTAATCCACCCCGGCGCTTCACTTTCCCGACGACAAAAGCTGATGTACGTAGTGATCCTCGGGTCCCTGACCGCGCTGGGCCCCTTCACCATCGACCTTTATCTTCCGGCGTTCCCGTCGTTGCAGAGCGACCTCGGCGTCACCGAAGCTGCGGTCCAGTTGACGCTCACCGGCACCATCGTTGGATTCGCCGTCGGCCAGTTGATCGTCGGCCCGCTCAGCGACAAGGTGGGACGCCGGCTTCCCCTGATTCTCGCCACCAGCGTCCACATCCTGGCCTCGCTTGGAGCGGCCATGGCTACCGACATCACCACGTTGATGGTGTTTCGTGTCCTGCAGGGCGTGGGTGCTGCTGGCGGTGGCGTGGTGGCAATGGCGATGCTCAGGGACCTGTTCAGCGGGTATCCGTTGGTCAGGATGCTCTCCTACATGGCATTGGTCAATGGGCTCGCTCCCATTTTCGCGCCGGTTATCGGATCGCAACTGCTGCTCGTCATGCCGTGGCCGGGCATCTTCTGGTTCCTGGCCGGCTACGGGCTGCTGGTCATCCTTGCGGTGTCGGTGTTCCTGGTTGAAACCCTCCCCGCGGATCGGCGCGGCAGCTCAGGTGCAACCGCCCTGCAACGCTACCGGGCGGTTCTTACCGACCGGATTTTCATCGGCGTTCTGCTGGTGGGCGGGATGAACTTCTCCGGCCTGTTTTCCTACCTTTCAGCGTCTCCCTTCCTCTTCCAGGGCACCTACAACTTCAGCGAGCAGCAGTATGGGCTGCTGTTTGCGGTGAATTCGCTGGGCATTGTGGCGGGGGTGCAGATCAGTGCACGGGTGATCCGCCGGATCGGCCCCCAGTGGGTGATGGTCTATTCCACCGCGTCGATGCTGCTGATGTCCCTGCTCATCATCCTGTTCGCACAGCTGGGGCTCGGATTGTGGGGGATCATGGTGCCGCTCTGGTTCTACATCATGTCGGCCGGGTTCACGTTCCCCTGTGTCCAGGTGCTGGCGTTGGCCAACCACGGCGCCCAGGCTGGCACTGCGGCGTCGCTGCTGGGCGCTGTCACCTTCGGTCTGGCCGGGGCGATTTCACCGGTCGTCGGACTTCTCGGGGTTTCCGCTACCAGCATGGGCGGCGTGATGGCTGTCTGCATCGGCGCCGGAGTGGTGTTCCTGTGGACTGTCGTCAGGCCGCGGACCGTCCCGCCCCTGGGCTAGACAGGGGTGGGACGGGATAAGAGTTCCGGTCGGGTTTAGCTGCGCTCAGCTTTGCTGGAAATGTTGCGGGCCATCGACTTGAAGATGGTCCCGTGGAAGGGCAGCACGCCCAACCAGTACAACCGACCGGGGAGCCCCTTCGGGAAGAACACCGCACGCTGGGTGTACTCGCTGCCGGTGCCGTCGGGGCGCACAGACAATTCCAGCCAGGCGCGGCCGGGTAGTTTCATTTCGGCGCGCAAGCGCAGGCGCTCGCCGCGGACGATTTCCTCGACCCGCCAGAAGTCCAGTGCGTCGCCGGTGAGCAGCTGGTCGGTGTGGCGGCGGCCCCGGCGGAGTCCCACGCCGCCCACCAGCTTGTCCATCCACCCTCGCGCGGCCCACGCGACGGGAAGCGAATACCAGCCGTTGTCCCCGCCGATTCCCTCGATGACCTTCCAGAGCCGCTCCGGGGAGGCTTTGGACTTGTAGACCTGCACATCGGTGAAGACGGTGTGCCCAGCCCATTCCGGGTCGGTGGGCAGCGGATCGGCCGCACTGTCGACCCGGGAGGCTCCCGCCCAGCTGGTCTCCACCTCTCCGCCCCGTTCCTTGCCCAGCGCCAGATCGACGGCCGTGCGGTAGTCAGTCAAGCCGCCGTCGGGCACCGGAATGTAGTTGTCGATGTCGTGTTCCGCGGTGATCGCATCATGCTGGAGCGACTCGATGAGTGGCATCGCCATCACGCGCGGAATGGGAGTGACCAAATTAACCCAGTGGCCAGCCAACCGGGGTGTCAGCACCGGCAGCGCCAGAATCTTGCGCCGCCGCAGACCTGCCTCGACTGCATACTGGTTCATCATCTCGGCGTAGGAGAGGACGTTCCGGGACCCGATGTCGAAGGTCCGGTTCAGATCAGGGGGCAGCGTCAGCGCACCGATCAGGTAATGAAGGACGTCGCGAACGGCGATGGGCTCAATCCGGTTCAGCACCCACTTAGGGGCGGGCATCACCGGCAGGACATCGGAGAGGTGCCTGATCATTTCGAACGACGCCGAGCCGGATCCGATCACCACACCTGCCTGGTACGCGATGGTTGGCGTTCCGGATTCGAGGAGGATACGGCCCACCTCCTCACGGGAGCGCATGTGGGTGGATAGTTCGACATCCGCCGGGTGCAGTCCACCCAGATAGACCATCCGCACGACGCCGGCCGCGGTCGCCGCGCTCGAGACCATCGAGGCGATCTTCGACTCCTTGGTCTCGAAGCCCTTGCCCATTCCCATCGAGTGCACCAGGTAGTACAGGGTGTCGACTCCAGCGCAGGCTTCCCTGAGTGACCCCTCATCTTCGAGGTCGCCCTCCACTACCTCCACCGAGGAACTCCAGGGGACGTCCTTGAGTTTCTGTGGTGACCGGACCAGCACACGGACCGTGTGTCCTTCGGCGACGAGACGGGACACCAGACGGCCGCCGATGTAGCCGGTAGCGCCGGTGACTAAGATCAGTTTGCTGTCTTGTTCCATTGCTTCAGAATACGCTTCGTGCGACGTTGTGCGTGACAAAAAGAAAACCCCTTCCCGCCAGCACGAAGCTGGTGGGAAGGGGTTTGGTGGCTCCTCCGACTGGACTTGAACCAGTAACCCTTCGATTAACAGTCGAATGCTCTGCCAATTGAGCTACGGAGGAAAGCAGCAGATACAACTTTACATACCAAGTGCGGGTAAGTGAAATTGGCTTGTTTCACCCAGCGGATCCCGGTGGAACCTCAGTCGGAGCGAAGCTGGCGACGGCGCATTTCCAGTTCCAGCAGGTCCCGCTGCAGCTGGACGTACTGTTCGGGGTCGGCGGCGGCGTCGACCCGCTGCAGCTTTCCCTGCATCTCGGCCTTGAGCCGGGTGATGCGCAGCTCGTAGAGCCGGTTCACGATATCCCTGCTGTAGAGGGCGAGGGCATCCTCGGCCTTCGACGGCAGCGGCGTGACGGCCAGCTCCGTGACCAGGCCGCGCAGCACCTCAGGGACCTCCTGCCGGACCCGTTCCACCCACTGCGCCGGCTCCACCCCAGCGGCACCCGCGGCCTGCACAGCGTCCTTCAGTGCCGCGTAGACGGGCACTGAGAACCCCGACTCGGCGAACCGCTCCCAGTGCGTCGGCTCGAGAAGGTTCGGGTACTGCAGGACCACCTCGAGGACCTCGCGTTCCATCCTGCCAATCGGGTCCTTCGGATCCGGCCGGGGGAACTGCTCGACGTCGCCACCTGACTCTGCGCCAGCCGACCCATCGGCTGCACCCTGAGCCGACGACGACGCAGCGTGCTCCCGCGATGCGCTCCCGGATCCGCTGCCGGTACCGCCCGCTACCCCGGTACCCTTCCTGGCTGCGGTCGCCACCGCCCGGGCCACCTGGTCCTCTCCCACGAACTGCATTCCCAGCCAGCGGGACAGCTCCCGGGTGTAAATGGACCGCAGCGACACATCCCGGATCCTGGCGACGATCGGCGCCGCGTGCCGCAGCGCGTTGACTTGGCCTTCGCCGGTGGACAGATCGTAGTTGCCGAAGGAGGCCTTGATGGCGAATTCGAAGAGTGGCCTGCGGGAGGAGATCAGGCCGCGGACGGCGTCGTCGCCCTTGGTCTGGCGGAGCTCGCATGGATCGGCGCCGCTGGCCTCCACCGCCACATAGGTCTGCGCGACGAACCGCTGATCCTCCTCAAAGGCGCGGAGGGCCGCCTTCTGGCCGGCCGCGTCACCGTCGAAGGTGAAGATCACCTCGCCACCGGATCCATCGTCGGAGAGAAGCCGGCGGGCAATCTTGATGTGATCGGCGCCGAAGGCGGTGCCGCAGGTGGCGACTGCGGTGCCGACCCCGGCGAGGTGGCACGCCATCACATCGGTGTACCCCTCGACGACCACGAGCTGACGCGATTTGGCGATCTCCCGTTTGGCGAGGTCGATGCCGTAGAGCACCTGGGATTTGCGGTAGAGCGAGGTCTCGGGGGTGTTGAGGTATTTGGGCCCCTGGTCCTCCTCGTACAGTTTCCGGGCGCCGAACCCGACGGTGTCTCCGGTGATGTCGCGGATGGGCCAGATCAGCCGGCCGCGGAACCGGTCATAGATCCGTTGGGCGTTGTTGGCGGAGACGCTGAACATGCCGGTGAGCTTGAGCTCGTCCTGGGTGAAGCCTTTGCCGGTGAGATGGGTCAGGAGGCCGTCCCAGCCCTGCGGCGCGTAGCCCACCCCGAATTGTTCGGCGGCGGCCCGGTCGAACCCGCGTTCCTGCAGGAACCGCCGTCCTGCGGCCGCGCCCTGGGTGAGGAGTTGTTCGCGGTAGAACTCGGCGGCGATCTTGTGGGCGTCGAGCATGCGCTGGCGCCTGCCAATGTCCTCGCGGCGGGGCCCGGTTCCACCGTCCTCATAGCGAAGTTCGAAACCAATCCGCGAGGCTAGCTTTTCGACGGTCTCGGAGAACGAGGTGTGGTCCATCTTCTGGACGAAGGAGATGACATCCCCGCCCTCGCCACAGCCGAAGCAGTGGTAGGAGCCCATCTGGGGGCGGACGTGGAACGACGGCGACCGCTCGTCGTGGAACGGGCAGAGGCCTTTGTAGGATCCAACACCGGCAGACTTGAGCGTGACGTAGCCGTCGACGATCTCCTTGATGTCAGTGCGTTGGCGTACCTCATCGATGTCTTCGCGTTTGATGAGTCCGGCCATGAAAACAGTCTATGCGTCACCGGTGCTGTGAGGTTCCGCGGGGCTCAGCTGTGCAGGAGGAGTCAGCCCTCGCGTCTACCAGAGGGACGGTACCGGTCCGACGACCCGTCGGTGGAGGGACAGCGCCGACGCATCGGTGAGTGAGGCCACCTGGTCGATCACCACCCGAAGCCGCGCGTCGTCGTCGGGCGCGTCCTGCCAGTCGGCGGCAAAGGTGGGTTCGAGGAACCTGTCCCCCGCCGCAGCCATCTGCGCCACCAGGGAACTGAGCACCTCGCGCTGCCGTTCGTAGACGGGTTGGCGCCGTTCAGAGGTCATGACGAAGGTGGTGGCGAGGCCCTTCATGACCGCGATTTCGAGTTCGGTCTCCTCGGGTACCACCATTTTCGCGTGGTACCGGGTGAGGGGGGCGTGGCCGTAGATGGCCCGCGTGGCGGCCAGCGCGCTGAGGCAGAACCGGCCGATGAGCTGGCTGGTCATGTTTTTCAGCGCCGCCATCGAGCGTCTGCTGCCGTCCGCGTCACGGACCCACACATCGGTGGCTTCAAGCCGTGTCAGGGCGGCGTCGATGGCAGCCGGGTCGCTGTGCGGGAGGTACCACTGCTGGGTGTAGCCGACCACCCGGGCGCGCGTGTCCGAGCTGTCCAGCTGTTTGAGCTGGAAATGTCCGGCAACGATCGCGTCTTCGACGTCGTGCACCGAATAGGAAATATCGTCGGCAAGGTCCATGACTTGCGCTTCCAGGCAGGACTGGCCGGCGGGCGCACCGTCGCGAAGCCAGGTGAAGACCGGCAGGTCGTCCTCGTATGCGCCGAACTTTGAGGTGCGCTGCCCCTGGAGTACCGGCGCATTGGCAGCGGTCCACGGATACTTCGACGCCGCGTCGAGGCTGGCGCGGGTGAGGTTAAGGCCAGCTGGGGTGCCGTCCGCCCGGATGACCTTCGGTTCCAGCCGGGTCAGCAGCCGCAGGGTCTGGGCGTTACCTTCGAATCCGCCGACCGAGTGGGCGAGGTCGTTCAGCGTCGATTCGCCGTTGTGGCCGAACGGCGGGTGGCCGAGGTCGTGGGCCAGGCAGGCGGCGTCGACGATATCCGGGTCGCAGCCGAGCGCCCGGCCCAGCTCGCGGCCCACCTGCGCCACTTCGAGGCTGTGGGTGAGGCGGGTGCGCACGAAGTCGTCGGTGTCCGGGGCGACCACCTGGGTTTTGGCGCCAAGGCGCCGCAACGCCGAGGAGTGCAGGACCCGGGCACGGTCACGCTCGAAATGGGACCGGTGGGTGCTCTTGGCGGGCTCGTCCACCCACCGCTGCATGTCGGCGTCGGTGTACCCGGCCGTGACTGGCGCATGCGGGAAACTCGGTTCAGCCACCTGAAACATCCACTTCCGCGGCGGAAATGTCCGCCTGCTGTGCATCGTTGAGGGCGCGGGAATTCAGCCAGTCCTGGGGTAGGGAGGTCTTCTTGGGGCTGCCGGCACGCCCGCGCGGACCCTCGGCGTCGGCGCCCGGGTACGGTGACTCGGCGTCGAGCTCGGCCAGCAGCCCACGCAGCACCTCAAGGGTGGGGACGGCGGCCAGTTTGGCGCGCAGTTCTCCGCCGACCACGTAGCCCTTGAAGTACCAGGCCATGTGCTTGCGGATGTCCCGCAGCGCCATCATCTCGTTGCCGAAGGTGTCGACCAGGAGCTCGGCGTGGCGGTAGACGGTGTCGGCCACCTGGCCGAGGCCGGGCTGATGCCGGGTGCTGTCTCCCTCGAAGGCGTTCATCAGGTCGCCGAACAGCCAGGGCCTGCCCTGGCAACCGCGCCCGATGACGACGCCGTCGACGCCGGTCTGGCGGACCATGCGGATGGCGTCCTCGGCCGACCAGATGTCGCCGTTGCCCAGCACCGGAATGTCCGGCAGGGCTTCGCGGAGCTCGGCGATGGCATCCCAATCGGCTTTGCCGGAGTAGAACTGGGACGCGGTGCGCCCGTGCAGGGCAACCGCGGCGACTCCGCTGTCGCGGGCAATTTTGCCTGCTTCGCGGAAGGTCAGATGATCCTCGTCGATCCCCTTGCGCATCTTGATGGTGAGAGGGATCTCACCCTTCGACGCTTCACGGACCGCGGTCTGCACGATGCCGGTAAACAGGTCAAGCTTCCACGGCAGTGCGGCGCCGCCACCCTTCCGGGTGACCTTGGGTACCGGGCAGCCGAAGTTGAGGTCGATGTGATCGGCGCGATCCTCCTCGACGAGGATCCTGATGGCGGCGCCCACCGTGACCGGGTCGACGCCGTAGAGCTGGACCGAGCGGACCGCTTCGTCGTCGTCGTGCGAAATGATCCGCAGGGACTCGGGGTTGCGCTCCACCAGGGCACGGGACGTCACCATCTCGGAGACATACAGGCCGCCGCCGNGCCGTATTCGCGGCACAGGCGGCGGAACGCGGTATTGGTGATACCGGCCATCGGCGCGAGGACCACCGGGGTCTTCACGGTAATGTTGCCGAGCTGCAGCGGGGGCAGGTCCAGTCGGGTGTCGGCGGGCAGAGTTGATACAACAGTCACGTGTCTATTGTCGCAAGCTGAGGCAAATCGGGAAGCGCAACAGCCCCTCGCTATTCACCCCCGCGTGCATCACGGTCCCGCCGCGACCGTCGGGTCTCGACGTCGCCGCCCTCCGGAGCGACACTCACGAGGTCACCGCCGGGCAGACTGGATGCGCTTCCGGCGGACACCCCGCCCGATACCTGACCGGCGCCGGCGGCCACGGTGTGCTGACGGATACCCACCGCCTTGACCACCACCACCGCGATCAGGGTAGTGGCGGGGATGGCCAGCACCAGGCCGATCGAGCCCACGAGGGTGCGCACCACCTCCTCGGCGAGCTCTCCGCTGGTGAGGTTTTCCAGCAACGTGCGGTCATACAGCGAGACCAGGATCAGCAGCGGCAGTGCGGCACCAGCATAGGCGAAGGCGATGGTGTAGACCGTGGAGGCGATGTGGTCGCGCCCAATCCGCATGGCGCCGGAGAACAGCCTCCGGGACGACGTGTTGGGGGCCAGCTCGTAGAGTTCCCACACCGCTGACGACTGCGTGATGGTCACATCGTTGAGAACGCCCAGCCCGGAAATGATCAGGCCGCACATAATGATTCCGGAGATCGACACCTCCCCCGAGGAGTTGACCAGGGCGTAGGCATTTTCGTCGCCCACCCCGAAGAGGTAGATGGATTCGGTCGCCCAGGCCGCCAGCAGGGCAGTGATAGAGAGCCCGAACAGGGTGCCAAGCAGCGCCGTTGAGGTCCTCGCGGAGAAGCCGTGGGCGAAGTACAGCACCCCGATCATGATCACCACCGACCCCACCAGGGCCAGCAGCAGCGGAGGCTTCCCCTCCACCAGACCCGGCAGGATGAACTGTCCCAACACCACCAGGGCACCGACCAGGCCGATCATTGCCCGCAGCCCCCGCCACCGCGCAACCGCAACGACAACCACGGCGTAGAGGACGGCGAGCCACATCATCGGCACCGTCCTGACGAAGTCCATGAAAATGTAGGGGGCGCTGCCTCCCTGGATCACTCCGTCCAGGTTCAGGTATCGGATTTTGTCCCCGGCCTCGACCGCGCCAGCGCGGGCCAGCTCGGGGGTGACCTCCACCGGAACGAGGGCGCCACCGGCGTCGGGCGCCGTGTAGGCGACCTGGCACTGCAGCGCCTCCCCGCCCGCATCGACGGTGGGCTGGGACGAGGGGCAGTCTTCTTCCGAGACCCGTTCTACCTGGCCGACGTCGATGGAAACGCCGTCGGCGGTGGCATAGGGATTGGAGATGGTGACGCTGCTGCGGTCGCCGCTGGGCCACAGCAACATCATGCCGATCACTGTCAGGACACCGATCGGAACCAGGATGGTGGCGAGCAACAGATTTGCGCGTTTCCGTGCGCCAATCGTTGCAGGGCTTGGCTCCGAATTGCCTGTGTCATGAGTGTGGCTGTGGCCCACGAGGTTCCTAGCTGTCCTTGATGAGGTTCAACGCACTGGTTCGGTGCTCTACGGAATTCTACGCGGGGACAAAACGGTCCCGGACCGCGACATAAGCTAGACCCAAGGTTTGGAACAACACCCCGCGGCAAATGGAAAAAGGGCAGATGAAAGAACGGTTTAGTGAATCGGATGAGGTTCCCACCGGAACCGTTGCGCATGCGCCAGTGGTGACTGTTCGAAAGGCGACAGGCCCGGTGAAGGGTGTGGTCCTGGTGCTCCACGGCGGCCGGGCGAACAGCTTCGAACCGGTCCGTGCCCGACACCTGAGTCCGGTGCGGATGGTTCCCTTCGCCGCGCTGGTCCACAGCCGCGGCAAGGATCACGGCCTGGCAGTGTGGTCCCTCCGCAATAGCGTCAGGGGGTGGAACGGTCAGGAAATGTCGCCGTTGCATGATGCCCGCTGGGCGCTGGCCGCGATCCGTGACCGGCATCCGGGAGTCCCCGTCTATCTGGTCGGGCATTCGATGGGTGGCCTGGTTGCCCTCTGTGTGGCCGACGACCCCGAGGTCCGCGCGGTCGCGTCCCTGGCTCCCTGGCTGAGCGAGACCACCCCCGCCGATCCCGTCGCCGGCAAGCGCGTCCTGATCCTGCACGGCGACTCGGACCGGTGGACATCCCACCGGCAGTCCCTCCGCTATGCGCACCGTGCCCGTTCACTGGCGACGGACCTGCACTACGTCACGGTCCGCAGCGCTGGGCATTTCATGGTCAAAAAAGCACGGCTCTGGCACGAACTCACTGCCTCCTTCGTCCTGAAGTCCTTCACCGAGGACACCGGAGCCGCCATCCATCCGGACGGCACCCTGCCCGCCCGCGATCTATTGGTCGGCGACCAGCCCCTCTCCATCACCGTCTAACGGACTGCCCCCTACCACCCTGAAGGTGAATGATGCCCGAATTCCCGTTTCTCAGCTTCCTCGGCGGCTTCGGCTGGGCGGCGCTCGGCGTCGTCGTGCTCCTCGCTGCCACCTTCGCGATGGCCCAGGTGCAGAAGCGCCACTCGGTGATCGACACGGCGTGGGGACTGGGGTTTGTGGTGATCGCGGCGATCACGTTCGTCACCTCTGCCCAGACTTCGGTGGACGCAGCCGGCGACGACGCCCGCCGCTGGCTGCTGTTGCTCCTCACCGCTGCGTGGGGGCTGAGGCTGGCCGGATTCATCGGGTGGCGGGCCCGCGACGGCGCCGAGGACCCACGGTACGAGGACATGCTCAGCAAGGCGCCGGGCTCCCGCAACATTTATGCCCTGCGAAAGATTTACCTGACGCAGGGTGTGGTGATGCTCTTCGTGTCGCTGCCCCTTCAGGTAGGAATGTACGCCACCGGCCCCCTGGGCTGGCTGGCCTGGGTCGGCGCTGTGATCTGGCTGGTCGGGTTCTACTTCGAATCAAGCGGGGACTACCAGATGGCCGCATTCCGGAACAATCCGGCGAACAAGGGCAAGGTGATGGACCGGGGCCTGTGGCGCTATACCCGGCACCCCAACTATTTCGGTGACGCAGCCGTCTGGGTGGGCCTGTTCCTGGTATCGGCTGATTCCTGGCCCGGAGTGCTCACCATCCTCTCCCCCGCCCTGATGATCTGGACCCTTTCCAACAAGACAGGCAAGCCCCTGACGGAGAAGCGGCTCAGCACCCGCCCCGGCTACCGCGAATACATCGAGAACACCAGCGGATTCTTCCCGCTGCCACCCAAACCCGGACGAGGTGCATCATCATGAGTCGACTCACTGAGAAAATCGGGCGCTGGCAGCCCCAGCCCAATGACCGTTTCTATCGCATGATCGTGCACACCGGACAGGCGCTCCGGTTTGTGTTCCGCATTCGGGTCATTGTGTCCGGTCAGGAGAACCTCCTGCCTGCGGGTCCGCTGAACGGCCGGTCACGGCGTCCGGTCCCGGGCCAGGGAGCGGTGGTGGCGATCACCCATTTCGGGTACCTCGATTTTGCGTTCGCCGAACTGGTGCTGTGGCGGCATGCCCGCGCCCAGATGCGGTTCCTCGTCACCAAGGGTGCGGCGGCACACTGGTTCGCCGGACCGGCGATCAGAGCGGCAGGGCACGTGGTCGTTGACCGCAGCGCGGGCAGCGCCGCCTATCAGGGTGCGTTGGAGAAGCTGAAGGCCGGCGAGTATGTGGCAATCCTGCCCGAGGCCGGAGTGAGCCGCAGCTACACCGTCCGTGAACTGAAAACCGATGCGGTCCGCCTGGCAGCAGAGGCTGGTGTGCCGATCCTTCCGATGTCCGTGTGGGGGTCTCACCGGTTCATGAGCCGCGGCCACAAGCTGTCCCTCAAAGCAATCTTCAGGGCACCCGTGCGGGTCCACATCAGTCCGCCGATCTGGCACGGGGCGGATGCCGACGTCGTCAAGGAGACCGAGCAGTTGCGGGCCGAACTGCAGGACGGCATTGACCGCGGTATCGCCAACTTCCCGCTGGTCCCCGAACCCGGCGCGTGGTGGCATCCCGCTCCCCTGGGCGGCGGCGCCATGACCGAGGAGGAACGCATCGCGGCCGACGCCCACGACAAGGCCACCGGGCGGCACGAGCGTCAGTAGCCGAATGAGATAAGGCGGGC
>NZ_ASZW01000162.1:25744-40785 GCF_000468215.1 Arthrobacter sp. CAL618
CCCGCCTTATCTCACTGTTCAGGTCCAGTCGCTAGTCGCTGATCACCTGGGTTTCCGGTGCGCTGACCGATGCTGATCCCATCGCCAGGAGCGGCTCGACCACGTTGACGAGGGCGGTCATCGAATCATCCACCTCAAGCAGTACCGGGAACTGGTGCACCAGCATCGCCAGCAGGGACGCTACCGCGGCTTCCTGCTCCGCCGGAGCGAGGTCGGGGTCGTAGCCAACCAGTACGTCGGCTGGATCATCGGTCCGGGTCTGGGTGTAGCTGACAGCGAACGCGGCGATCTTCCCGCCGTCGGCCTGCGGCTTGTCCCTGAGCACCACTGCTCCCCCGGCCCCGGTGGAGTCGGCAAGAAGATACTGCTGGGCCTGGCCCAGGGTCATGTCCGCCGGATCCCACGCGTGCACCGAGTTGTACCAGGCGGCGACGGCGGTGGTCAGCTCAACCGATCCGGTCGCCGCTTCGTCCAGCTGCGGGCCACCAGCGTCGTCGAAGACCGGCAGCGACAGCGCACCGGGCTCCACCTTGACGATCCGCGACCGCTGGATCTGCCCGAACCCTGAGGCCGTGGCGAAATCCGCGCCAGTGCTGCCGGGAATCACCTTCGCCCGCAACTGGGTGGCGCCCGACGGCGACCCGCCCGCCTCATGACGCAGCATCGCCAGCAGCGTGGACCCCACCCCGGTGCGGCGGTGGTCCGCCGCGACCTCAATGTAGGCCCACAGCCGCTGGTTGTGGAGCTTCGGTTCAAAGACATACGCTGCGGCGACCGGAACGCCCGTACCGTCTCCCGCTGTACCGGTTCCCACCACGTCTTCGGCCACAATGCAGCGCAGCCACGGGGTGTTCGATGACGGACGGAACAGTGCCCTGGCCTGCTCGACCTGCGCGTTCTCGGGTCCGCCCCAGAGCTGGATCAGCTCAAGGTCGTCGCCGTCGCGCCATTCACGGTAGTTCAGCACCATCAGGAGCCGATCAGTCGGGCGGCCAGGTAACCCTCAACCTTGTCGAGGGAAACGCGTTCCTGGGCCATGGTGTCGCGTTCCCGGATGGTGACGGCCTGGTCGTCCAGGGTCTCGAAATCCACGGTGATGCAGAACGGGGTGCCGATCTCATCCTGGCGACGGTAGCGACGGCCGATGGCGCCGGCGTCGTCGAAGTCGATGTTCCAGTTCCGGCGCAACTGCGCGGCAAGATCCTTCGCCTTCGGCGACAGATCCTCGTTGCGGCTCAAGGGCAGCACGGCAGCCTTGACCGGCGCGAGGCGTGGGTCCAGCTTCAGGACGGTGCGCTTGTCGACGCCACCCTTGGAGTTGGGGGCCTCGTCCTCGGTGTAGGAATCCACCAGGAAGGCCATGAAGGACCGGGTCAGGCCAGCGGCGGGTTCGATCACGTACGGTGTGTACCGCTCGTTGGTGCCCTGGTTGAAGTAGCTCAGGTCGGTACCGGAGTGCTTCGAGTGGGTGGACAGGTCAAAGTCGGTGCGGTTCGCAATGCCCTCCAGCTCGCCCCACTCCGAACCCTGGAACCCGAACCGGTACTCAATGTCGGTGGTGCCCTTGGAGTAGTGGCTGAGCTTCTCCAGCGGGTGCACGAACAGCCGCAGGTTGTCCGGCTTGATGCCCAGGTCCGTGTACCAGTCGAGGCGGTTCTTGATCCAGTACTCGTGCCACTCGTCATCAGTGCCGGGCTCGACGAAGAATTCCATCTCCATCTGCTCGAACTCGCGGGTGCGGAAGATGAAGTTGCCCGGGGTGATTTCGTTGCGGAAGCTCTTGCCGATCTGGCCGATGCCGAAGGGTGGCTTCTTGCGGGAGGTGTTGAGGACGTTGTTGAAGTTCACGAAAATGCCCTGGGCGGTTTCCGGCCGCAGGTAGTGCATGCCTTCCTCGTTGGCGACGGGGCCCAGGAAGGTTTTCAGCAGTCCCGAGAACTCCTGCGGTTCCGTCCATTCCCCGCGGGTGCCACAGTTGGCGCAGGCAATGTCCTTGAGCCCGTTTTCGGCGGCGCGGCCCTTCTTTTCCTCATATTCTTCCTCGAGGTGGTCGGCCCGGTACCGCTTGTGGCAGCTGAGGCATTCCACCAGGGGGTCGCTGAACACCTCGACGTGGCCGGATGCCTCCCAGACCTTGCGCGGGAGGATCACGGAGGAATCCAGGCCGACGACGTCGTCGCGCCCGCGAACCACTGACTGCCACCACTGGCGTTTGATGTTTTCCTTCAACTCGGCGCCGAGGGGACCATAGTCCCAGGCTGACCGTGATCCGCCGTAGATTTCCCCCGCCTGGAAGACAAACCCGCGGCGCTTCGCGAGGGAAATGATGGGGTCGAGTGCGGACTGGTTCTTGGCCAAGGTGGTTCTCCATTTCTACAGGCCGCTGGGTGCGGTCCGTGGTGGTGTCCGGCAGGGCTGAGGTTCAGCTCCTGGTTCCGGTGAATGGTCCCGGTGAGGGGTTCCAAAACAGGGGCTGGGTGCCTGCTCGAATCGAAGGTACAACCTTAGCCTACCGAGGCGTATCGGCTGCCGGGGTGTATCGGCTGCTCCGGTCAACTACCCGGGTCAACTGCCCAGGTCAAGGCATCTGGGGTCGGCTGATCAGCGTACCCGGAGCGCCCGTCTCGGCCAGGGCAAGGTGGTCAGCACAATGGCGATGAGGGTGAGGATGGGGCCCGCCACGGTGGCGAGTTCCACCACGGTGCCCGGGGTCGGGAAGACCAGGTCGAGGGCCAGGGAACCGACCAGCTGGCCTGCGATCATCCCCAGACCGGTGAGCAGGACGCCGAGGCTCCGGACCAGCACCGCTCCCAGCCCGATGAAGACGCATCCCAGCGGACCGCCGAGGTAATACCACCACTCGGCGGGCAGGGCCGCGCCCGGCCCGGCGATGAGAATTTTGATCAGCCAGGCGAGCAGCAGGACCGACGCCCCGGAGATGAAATTGATCAGGGTGGCGATGATTGGGGTCCCATAGTGAACCGACGCGGTGCCATTCATGGCCTGTTGGAAGCTGATGAGGAATCCGGCCAGGATCGGCAGCAGCACCGGTATCAGCCAGCTGCTGAGGTCGCCGGTGGCACCGAACCGGGGTGACACCGCCCAGACCACGGCAGCGACGGCGAGCGCCGTGCCAATTAATCGCATCACGGTCAGCGGTCGTTTCCCTGCCGGCCCGATGCCTGCACGGTCGGCGAGCAGGCCGCTGAGGGTCTGGCCCATCACTGCCGCTACCGTGAAGAGCGCCACCCCCAGAACACCGATGGTCAGGGACTGGGAGAAGACAAAGAACGCGCCGATGGTGCCAGCGGCAAGATAGATGGGCGGGAACCGCCGCTCCCGCACCGAGGGAAGTATCTGCCGGAAACCGGCCCGCCCCCGCGGCAGCACGAGGGTGATGATCACCATCAGGACGAGGCCGGTGCTGAAGCTGACCAGCGCTGCGGCAACCCCATCGTTGAGGTGTGTTCCGAGGGCGCCGTTGATTCTCCCCTGCAGGGGAATTGCCACGCCGGCTGAGACGGCGAGCAGCAGGCCGAGGAACAGGGGAAGCCGGGGGTGGTGTGACACCCATTGATCCTATGGCAGGCTGGCCCGTGCCCTGGGACCAGTCGAACGGATCAAGAGATTCGGAGCCATGCCGCTGAGACCGGCAGGGTCGGGCAGAATGGAGCCATGAACCAATCCCCAGAAAGCGACCCGACCGTCGGCCACACCATCCCCATTACTGATGACATGATCCGGCTGGGTCAGCTGCTGAAGCTATCCAATCTGGCTGAGGACGGCGCACAGGCCAAGGAGCTGGTGGATAACGGCCTCGTGAAAGTCAACGGGGCCATCGAGGAGCGCCGCGGCGCGCAGCTCCATCCAGGCGACGTGGTAACCGTGAATGGCGCCTCGGTCACTATCACCCGTGAGACCGCTAACGGCGGTTAGGCTGCGGTTCAATCCCGAAAACTGTCAGCTCGAGGAATTCCTTGACGTGGGCAAGCTCACGCATGCTGATGCTGTGGGCGATGCCCGCATACAGCACCTTGGTGAGGTTCGTGTGTGCGACAGCCCAGCGGTGAGTGAATTCAATCCGGTCGGGAGTGATCACCGGATCCTCCTGATCGCGCCCCCAGAAGAGCGGCACCGGGTGCGCTGCGGCGTCGTCGTCATTGAAGAACTGGCTGCCCTCGGCTGGCACCACAAACCCTGAGAGCCCGACGACGGCGGTGAAGTCGCGGGGGCGGTGACGCAGCAGAGTGGTGGCGACGGCCATTCCCATGGAGAAGCCGAGCAGGGACACGCTGGTATGCCCGGCTTTCACCGAGTCGAGCCAGCCGGCTACCTTGGCGACGGTGTCAGTCACCAGATCCACCGAGTATCCGGTGTCCTGGGTGAGGGGGAACCAGGTAAACCCTGGCCCCATCGCGTGGGGGGCCCGTACGGAGGCGACCGTGAGGTTGGGCGGCAGATGGTCGACTAAGCCCATGAGGTCTTCCTCATTGGCAAGATGTCCGTGGAACATGACGAGCAGGGCGGTACCCTCGCGTTCCGCCGCGGGGCGCGACCACAGGACCACGGGATCCCAGGCAGGCGCGGTGGCGTGATCGGCGGCTGGCAGGTGGGGTGATTCCGAAAGAGTCATTGACCTAGTCTTTCACGCGCGGAGGGTCGCGTTCAGTATCGGTCTGTAACAGGATAGAAGGATGAACCGGAACCTGTACCTGACGCCCGACACCCCGGCCGATCCTCACGACAGCATGCCAGAGAGCAGCGTGGCGAACAGTATCCCGCATCCGTGGACCCGCTATGTTGCCCTCGGTGACTCATTCACCGAGGGCATTGGTGACCCGAATCCCGAGAGCGTGGGCGGTAACAGGGGGTGGGCCGACCGGGTCGCTGAAGAACTCAGCAGGAGCCGGGAGGATTTCGCGTATGCCAACCTCGCCGTTCGTGGCCGGCTGCTGCACCAGATCGTGGACCAGCAGGTTGCACCGGCTTTGGCCTTGAAACCGGACCTGATCACCATCTCGGCTGGCGGCAACGACCTGATCCGACCGGGTGGCGACCCGGACCAGCTGGCGGCCCGGCTGGACGGTGCCGTTGAGGCGCTCAGCGCGGATCAGGCGACGGTGGTCCTGTTCGCTGGCCCCGACGCGAGAGATTCGGTGCTGGGCAACTTCAGGTCCAAGACGGCAATTTTCAACGAGAACCTGAGGATCATCGCCGCCCGGCATGACGCCCTGATCGCAGACATGTGGGCGCTCCGGCAGCTGGTGAACCCGCAG
This sequence comes from Arthrobacter sp. CAL618, assembly GCF_000468215.1. NCBI lineage: Bacteria > Bacillati > Actinomycetota > Actinomycetes > Micrococcales > Micrococcaceae > Arthrobacter > Arthrobacter sp. CAL618. The sequence goes on from NZ_ASZW01000162.1 coordinate 31,021, forward strand.
ATGTGGGATGGAGACCGGTTGCACTTTTCCCCGCTGGGTCATCACACCATTGCCATGATGGTGCTGGAAACCCTCGCGGTACCCCATTCCCTGACGCCGCTCGAACCGCAGCCGCTGCCCCATCAGAGCTGGCGCGCCGCGCGGACGGAGGACCTGGTGTGGGCGAAGGTGTACTTCGTCCCCTGGGTGCTGCGCCGGCTCCGCCGCCAGTCCTCGGGCGACGGGGTACTGGCGAAAAGGCCCGATGCCGCTCCGATCTTTGGCCCCGGGATGCCCCCCGGCGTCGGCGGCTAAGCCCCGGTCATTCACTAGTGATCGGTGTAGAAGGCTTCCCGCAGGCGTTGATCGAGCTGGTGAATCTCGGTCAGGAAGGCGTCGTGGCCGATCGGTGAGACGATCGTGTGGACGGGCACCTCCCCCGGCAAGGCCTGTGCCAGGGTGTGGGACTGGCTGGGGAAATACAACCGGTCCGAGTCAACCGCTGCGATGAAGAACTCGGCGGTGGCATCCCGCAACGCCAGGTGCAGGGGACCGCGGTCCCGGCCGGCATCATGCCCCATAAGTGCTTCGGTCAGCACCAGATAGCTGTTGGCGTCGAACCGTTCCACCAGCTTGCTGGCTTGATGGTCAAGGTAGCTTTCCACCTGAAATCTGCCCCGGGCTGCCGGGTCCGACGAGCCGAAGGGTGTCTCTGCACCCTGTGCCGCCCGACCGAAGCGGTGCTCCAGCTCCGGCTCGGACCGGTAGGTGATGTGGGCGATGCGCCGGGCCAGCCCGAGCCCGGCGACCGGGCCTGTGCCCGGGTAGTAGTCCCCCGCGGCGAATCCCGGGTCCAACCGGATAGCCTGCAGCTGCGCCTGGGCGAAGGCAATCTGCTCTGCCGAGCTTGCGGCAGTGCAGGCGATGACTGCGCACCGTTCGACCCGCTCCGGGTACACCAGAGCCCACTCCAGGGCCCTCGCGCCGCCGAGCGACCCCCCGATCACCGAATGCCACCGATCGATTCCGAGCGCATCAGCCAGGAGGGCCTCAGCCCGGACCGAATCCCTGACCGTGAGGTAGGGGAATCGGGAGCCCCAGGGGACGCCGTCGGGGTCCCCTGACGCAGGTCCGGTGGAGCCATAGCAGCCGCCGAGCATATTGATGGATACGACAAAATACCTGGTGGTGTCGATGGTTTTGCCGGGGCCCACCAGCTGGTCCCACCAACCGTCTTCGGTCGAATCGCCGCGGGCAACATGGGAGCTGCCGGTCAGTGCATGCTGAATCAGGACGGCATTGGACCCATCGTCGTTGAGGGTGCCCCAGGTTTCATAGGCGAGCGTAATCTCGGGCAGGTGCCCCCCGGTTTCACAGGTGAAGGGGCCCAGACCGAGTGAGCGGACGACGCCGTCAGGTGTCACCTGGGCCCGGTCCTGTTGTGCGGTGTGAATAGTTGTCACTGGTATCGCCCACCTCGGAATCCGCGCTTGCGCCGGACACCCTGTCCGCCGCCTGGTCGTCACCCGGGGCACCCCACCGCGAAGGAGGGTTGCCGTCCAGCAAGCCGGGGCTTGGTGGAGCGGGGTGTTCCGCTCCGTGCTGGCACTCGTGACCTGTTCCTAGATAACCCGAAAACGCAGCTTCGACGCAAATATGTGAACGTCCGTGTATCTGAAAGTCCGTGGCAAAAAAGACCCTGATCTACCCCCAGCAGCCCGATAAGCTTGCGCCATGCGGATCCGCCCAATCGATCTCGTCGATGTTTTTGTCTACCTCGTCGTCCTGGGTCTGTTCATTCAACTGTTTCCCGCGGTGATTTCCGAGACGTTCACCCTGGCGTTGCTGACCGCTGCGCTGCTGAAGCTGGTGCTCGAACTGGTGATGCGGGTGAAGAAGGCCCTGTTGACCCGCGTCCGTACGGCTGAGCGGGTTCTCCCCCGGGTGATCAATGGTGGGGCCCTGCTGCTGGTGCTTCCCGGAAGCAAACTCCTGGTGCTCCAGCTGGTGGCGTTCCTCTTCGGCGATGCGGTGTACCTGGGTGGCTTCTTCCAGGTCACGGCGCTGATCATCGTTCTGATGGCTGCCCGGGGTGGCGTGAGACGCCTTTTCGTCGGTAAGGGTAGCCTAAGTCGAGACACAGATCACAAAGTGCCAAACTAGGGCCATGCGCTTGGACCATGTCTCATATGCTTGTGAACCCGACGGCCTCGTAGCAACTGCGGGGAGGATCGCCGATGCCCTCGGCGTCGACCCGGTGAAGGGTGGTGTGCATCCCCGCTTCGGCACCAGGAACATGATTTTCCCGATGCTGAACGGTCAATATCTCGAAGTTGTTGAGGTGCTGAACCACCCGGCTTCCGACAAAGCTCCCTTCGGCCAGGCGGTTCGCGCCCGGTCCGAGGCTGGCGGCGGCTGGATGGGTTGGTGTGTTGCTGTGGATGATCTGGCCCCCTTCGAGGAACGCCTCGGTCGTAGCGCCGTCCCGGGCAACCGCAAATTTCCTGACGGTCAGGAGCTCACCTGGCAGCAGATTGGCATCAAGGGGCTGATCGCTGATCCCCAGGTCCCCTATATGTTGCGGTGGGACGACGGTACTGAGGCCCTGCACCCCTCACAGGCCCGACCCGCTACAGTGCGCCTCGATTCGCTGACCATTGCAGGGTCCCCCGACCGGATTGCTGAATGGCTGGGCACGCCGGCGACCGAGCCGCTCGATGAGGTTGTTGTGCAGTGGGTGGCACCCAATGGCACTCCCGGCATCATGTCCGTGACCTTCCAGACTGCCAACGGCCTGGTGGAAATCTAACTGCACCCTTTCGTGTGACCGGCCGGCAAGTTGCCACGCGACTAGTCGCCGATACCAATCGCCGATCCAAAGAGGGCGAAGCCTACAAACCCGGCGATATCGAGCAGGGCGTGGGCGATGACCAGGGGCATCACCCGTTTGGTCCGGGTGTAGGCATATCCAAAGATCAGACCCATCAGGACATTGCCGATAAACGGCCCGAAGCCCTGATACAGGTGGTAGCTGCCCCGGAGCAGGGCACTGGTGATGATAATGACCGGCATTGACCAGCCCAGCTGCTTCAGCCGGTGAAACAGGTATCCCACCACAATGACCTCTTCGACCACTGCGTGACGCAGCGCCGAGAGAATCAGGACGGGCACGGTCCACCAGTAGGCGTCGAGCGCAGCGGGCTCGATTGCCGTCGTGATCCCCAGCGCACGCCCCGCCGCATAGACGCCGAGCGTGCCGACCCCAATGACCATCGCCAGGCCGAACCCCAGGCCGAAATCGACCCGTGGCCGGCTGAAAGTGAATCCCAGGGTGCGGAACACCGACTTTCCCGGCTCCGTCAGGAGGAAAAGCACCAGGAACACCGGAACCAGCGCGAAGAAGATGCCGAGCAGCTGGTAGGTGAGGTCGAAGTACTGGCGGTCATTCAGGACCGGATTCAGCCGGGTAGTCTGCGCAGCGAGCGGCGCCTGGCTGAGCTTGTCGAGCAGGTTGACCACCGCGTAGACGGCCGATTGCCCGAGGGAAAGTCCGAGCACAATCGCTATCTCGGCGGTGATCCGCCGACGTTGGACGGGGGCCGACCGGTTGACATCGTCCGGCGTCGACGTCGTGGACGCCTTGGGTATCTCGGTGGACATGCCAGCCATCCTAGTGGGCGATCCTTGGGGCTAGTCGGCACCCAGCTTCGGGGCGACGATGACGGTGGTCCCATGCTCTTCGAACGACCGCCGCTGAGCGGCGGTGATTCCTGAGTCGGTGATCAGGTTGCTGAAGGTGTAGCCGGTCATGGTCGCGAAGCATCGGGTACCGATCTTCGACGAGTCCGCGACAACGTAGGCCTTGGCGGCGCGTTTGGCGACCATTGCGTTGACCGCGGCTTCACCCTCGTCGCTGATGGTGGGCCCAACGACCGGGTCCAGCCCGTTGACTCCGACAAACGCCAGGTCGAGGGCCACCCGCTGCAGCACCGCGTCAGCATACGAACCCACCAGTTCATAGGAGCGGGGGTTGACGATGCCACCGGTGACCATGATTTTGAAGTTGGGCCGGACAGCGAGCTGGGCTGCAATGTTGATGGCGTTGGTGACGACAGTAAGCGTTGGCTTGTTTGACGGTTCCATCAGGTCGCTGCGTTTGCTGAGCGCCGAGGCGATTGCCGTGCTGGTGGTCCCGCCGCAGAGCCCGATCACCGCTCCCTTGGGGATGAGGTCGCTTGCGGCCTGCGCGATCGCGCGCTTCTGCCCGGCGTGGACGTCCTTGTTGTAGCGCCCGGGCAGATCGTAGGCGACGGTTTCGATGGTGGCCCCACCGTGTGTGCGGGTCAGCAACCGCTGCTCCGCGAGGCTGTCCAGGTCCCGCCGGGCGGTGGCCGGAGAGACTTTGAGCTTGCTGACTATTTCGTCGACTTCCACCTGGGTGGCTTCGGAGAGTAGGTCAAGGATGGCGCTGAGCCGTTCCGCGCGTTTCATCCCGCTGGCCCGTTCCCGTTGATGGTGGCTGCCGCAGCGACCGGGCCGGCAGTAGCGAAGAGGGTGAGCAGGCGTGCGGTTTCCGATTCGATGGCAGCACGCCCGGCCCCGATATACTTCCGCGGGTCGACGATTGTCGGATTGTGGTCCAGGTACAGGCGAACGGCCCGGGTAGAGAGGCTGTTCAGGTGCGTGGAGACATTGATTTTGGTCATCCCGGCCCGGATCGCCGCAGCGATAACGTCGTCAGAAACCCCCGACGACCCGTGCAGGACCAGCGGCACATCGAGCACTGAGTTCAGGGCCGCGATCAGGACCAGGTCCAGTTCGGCGCTGCGCTGAGTCATCGCGTGGGAGGAGCCGACGGCGACGGCGAGCGCGTCGACACCCGTGGCCGNCGCCACAAAGGCGGCGGCCTCCCCCGGGTCCGTCCTGACGCCCGGCGCGTGAGCGCCGTCCTTCCCGCCGACCTTGCCGAGTTCGGCTTCCACATACACGCCGCGTTCCCGGGCGTAGGTGGCCACGCGAGTGGTGGTGGCAACATTCTCGTCGAAGTCCAGGGCGGCGCCGTCGTACATCACCGATCCGAAGCCCAGGTCCACCGCGGCGAACGCCAGCTCAGGATCTTCAGCGTGATCCAGATGCACTGCGACCGGCACCAGGGCGGCGCGGGCGATGGCAAGGGTGGCGAGAGCGATCGGTTCCAGCCCGCGATGGTAGTTGACGCAGTTCTCGGAAATTTGGAGAATCACGGGCAGCCCCGCCGCTTCGGCCCCGGCCACCAGCGCCTCGGCGGTTTCCAGCTGGATGACGTTGAACGCGCCAATCCCGGTTTCCGCGGCTGCGGCCGCAGCCATCAGTTCGCCTGTCGGTGTGAGGGTCATGCGCGGGACTCCTGCTCGGGTAGGTGGTGCTGGTTGACGGTAACTGCCGGTTCCAGGTCCGGGTAGCTGGGGTGCAACTCGCCGGCGGCTGGCATCAGGACCGCGGCGGCCGACCACGCGACGGCGAGCCGCAGCAGGGTTTCCGCGGAGGTGATGCCGGCAGCGAGTACGACGGCGAGCGCCGCTACCGCCGCATCCCCAGCCCCCGTCGGGTTGCCGTCCACCCGGGGTAGCGACGCCTGCTGGGGTGGTTGTCCCGTCCGGTACAGGTACATGCCAGCCTCGGCGCAGCTGACCACTACGGTTCCCGCGCCGCGGTCCAGCAACATCTGGGCGCCGTCGGCAATGGTTGCCGCTCCGGTCGCTTCCAGAAGTTCATGGTGGTTGGGTTTCAGCACATCGGCACCAGCGTCAGCCGCGGCCAGGAGGGCAGCGCCGGAGGTGTCGATGATGCACGGAATTCCGTGCGCTTTTGCCTGGCGGACCAGTGCTGGATAAAAATCGGCTGGCGCTCCCTCTGGCAGGCTGCCGGCTCCCACGAGCACCCCGGCGCCAGCGAGGTTTTCTTCCACCAGCCCAGTCAGGGCATTCCATTCGGTGGCGGCCAGCGGTAGTCCTGCTTCATTGAAAATGCTGGTCTGCCCTGCCTCCCTGTCGACAAAGGCCATGCTCCGCCGGGTGGCCGCCGCCACCTCGGTCAGGGCGTAAGGCACGCCGCTGGCCGAGAGTTCGGAGCTGAATTCGGCGCCGGCTGCCCCCCCGACGGGCGCCACGGCGACCGCCGGGTACCCGGTCTGATGCACCACTCTTGCCACGTTCAGTCCCTTACCGCCAGCCCGCTGCAGCGGCGCCGAGACGCGGTGGGAGGCTCCGGGAATGAGCCGCGGGACCGCATAGGTCAGGTCGATGGCCGGGTTCGCGGTCACCGTGAGGACGTGGCCGCGGAGGTGCAGTGTCATGGCGCGTCCAGCAGGCCGCGGGCACGCAACGCTGCCCCGATGAGTCCTGCATCCTGACCCATCTGGGCCGCGAGCAGGACGGGGTGACGATGGAAGGAAAGGTTCTGCTTGACCCGCAGGCGCAGCGGATCAAGCAACGCAGCACCGGCCTGGGCCAGACCGCCGCCAATGACAACCGCCTCGGTGCCGAGGATCGCCACCAATTGGGCAATGCTGAACGCCAAAGCGGTGATGGCGTCATCGATTACCCGGCGGCCTGCCGGGTCCCCAGCAGCCGCTGCGGCGAACACCTCCCGGGCGCCGGGCACGGACTGCCCGGTGAGTTCGGAGTAGCGGCGGGCGATTGCACCGGCCGACCCGATGGTTTCCAGGCAGCCCCGGAGGCCACAGGTACAGTCCAGGCCGCCCGGCACCTGGGCATGGCCCAGTTCGCCGGCATAGCCGCCCCCGAGGACCCGCTTACCGTCGCAGAAAACGGCACCGGCAATACCGGTGCCAACAATGATCACCACGACGTCGTCCAGCCCGCGGGCCGCCCCAAAGCGCATTTCCGCGTCTCCGGCGGCGCCGACGTCGTGCGCGTAGCTGACCGGCAGACCAGTGGCGCGCCGCAGCCGGTCAGCGAAGGGAAAGTCCCGCCACCCCAGGTTCGCAGAATAGATGCCGACGCCGTTGACCTCATCGACCAGGCCCGGCGCGATCAATCCGATGGCTCCGATGGTCTTCGCCGGCCAGGCCGCCCGATACTCGGCGAGCAACCCGGCCGACCGCTCAACGATGCTTTCGCCCGGCACCCCGGAGCTGGCCGGGGTGGCAGTGCGTCGGATATCGGCCAGGGTCCCCGCAGGATCTGCGAGTGCCGACTTCAGATCGGTGCCACCCACGTCGATGGCCAGCACCAGGTCTTGGCCGGGACCGGTGGCTGGCTCCGGCGTCGCCGTTGGGTCGATGGTGCTCACGCCGGGACTACGAATCGTTGGTGGCTGCGGAGTCGAGAATGACCGAGCGGGTCAGGTTGCGCGGCAGGTCAGGATCCAGGCCCCGTGCCCTCGCCCGCTCCAGGGTGATTTTGTGGATCAGGGCGAGATCGGCCAAGGGGTGGCGCCCAGTGTAGACATAGTCGGCTCCGGTGGGGGCGACGTCGTCGGCGAGGCCAGGGATGTCAGCGCCGAAGAGCCACACGACCCGCCCCGGTGCGGCAATCGAGATGGGACCGTGGCGGTATTCCATCGCCGGGTAGGACTCGGTCCAACCCTGGACGCCCTCGCGCATTTTCAGTCCGGCCTCGTGGGCAAGGCCAACCGTCCAGTTCGTGCCGAGGAAGGTGAACTGTTCGGCGTCGAGCAGCCGGGGACTGACCTCTGCTGCCAGGGCCGCCGCAGCATCGGTCAACGCCGGCTCCAGGTCGATCCCCACGGAGGTGAGCAGATAGACGAGCGCCGCAGTGGCGAACCGGGTCTGCACCACCGACTGCTCGTCGGCGTAGGGCAGGGCAACGACGGCGTCGGCGAGCCCGATGGCGGGCGAATCGACATCGCCGATCACGGCGATCATCCGCAGCGTGCCCTGCAAGGACCTCATCAATTCCAGCACCTCGGTGGTGGTGCCTGAGCGGGAGATGGCGACCACCGCGTCGTAGCCGCGGCCTGCCACGACCGACGCTTCGGAAGCAGCGAACGCATCGGTCAGTCCTTTGCCGGCGCCTTCGCGTGCGGCGGCGTAGCTTTGCGCCATGAACCAGGACGTGCCACAGCCGACGACGGCCACCCGGTCACCGTCTTTCGGGAGGAGATCCTCGGCCATCGTCTGATCGATCGCCTGTCGCCAGACCGCTGGCTGGGAGTGAAGCTCCCGGTCCATGTGTGCCCCGGCGGGGGCTGGGGCACCGGGTGCCTCGGGGGTGGGATGGGACATCTGGCGCTCCTTCACGGTGGCCGCGGCTAGGTCCGCGAGTGATTAGGTGTGACGTTTCAAGAGGTAAAGCAATCAGTATCAATCTAACCATCCCTGGAACGTTTTGGGCAGTGCGCGTCTTGTAACGCTCAGATTTCAATTCGCGCATCAGCTTGACGTGAGACGTGGATCACGCGAGTATCGTTCCACAATGGATGAACAGTAATGCTCATTCTGAGCTCAATACCGTCAACTTGTTGCAAGTATTCCTGTGACAGCTCTAGCAGCTGCACCACCTTTGGAAAAACGAGGAAACCATGAAGAAATCCATCCGTACCGGAGTTGTCGCAAGCGTTGCGGCTGCCGGTCTCTTGCTCACCTCTTGCGGCTTTGGCGGTGAGGATTCCGGCGGAGACGCAGAAGGCAGCACCTCCCTGGACCTGCTGGTACCCAGCTATTCCGACAACAGCAGGGCTCTATGGGAAGGCGTCATCGAGGAGTTCGAGGCCGCCAACGAAGACATCTCGGTCAACCTTCAGGTCGAATCGTGGGAGAACCTTGAGTCGGTCCTGAACACCCAGATCCAGGCCGGCGAGGCACCGGATATCTACAACGGTGGCGCTTTTGCGGCCTTCGCCGAGGAAGGGCTGCTGTACCCGGCCGAGGAAATCGCCTCACCCGAAACTCTCGAAGACTTCCAGGAGTCCTTCGCGGTCAACGAGGAGTTTGACGGGACCCAGTACGCCCTGCCGTTGCTGGCGTCCGCACGGGCCATGTTCTACAACGAGGACCTGTTCGAAGAAGCCGGCGTTGACGGTGCACCCACCACCTGGGACGAGCTCTACGATGCCGCTGACGCTATCACCGAGACCGGAACCCCCGGTTACGGCATGCCACTCGGCTCCGAAGAAGCCCAGGGTGAAGCGCTGATCTGGATGGCTGGCAACGGCGGCGGATTCGGCGATGAAAACGAAATCACCGTCGATACGCCTGAAAACCTCGAGGCAGTCGAGTTCATGAAACGCATGATTGACGACGGATTGACCCAGTCCGATCCGGGAGCCACCCAACGCACCCCGATGATCAACGTGTTCATCCAGGGCCAGATTGGCATGGTTTACGGTCTGCCACAGACCGTCGGCCAGATCGAAGCCGAGAACCCTGAGCTGAACTACGGTTTGGCGAACATCCCCACCGCGACTGGTGAGCCCGCCACACTGGGTGTCGCAGACCGGCTGATGTCGTTCAAGAACGACGGCGACAAGGCCGAGGCCGTGACCGCGTTCATGGACTTCTTCTTCGCCGAGGACAACTACGTCGAATGGGTCAGCGCCGAAGGGTTCCTGCCGACCACCATTTCCGGTGCCGATCAGATGTCCGGCGATGAAACCCTGGCGCCGTTCCTTGACATGCTGCCGAGTGCAGTGTTCTACCCGACCTCCAACCCTGCCTGGAACGCCACCGATGGCGCGTTCAAGAGCCTGTTTGGCCAGCTTGGACAAGGGATGGAACCAGCAGAAGTGCTCGAGCAGATTCAAGCGGAAGCTGACGCAGCAGCC
>NZ_ASZW01000163.1:0-13949 GCF_000468215.1 Arthrobacter sp. CAL618
GCGTTCGGCGTTAAAGGGTCCCTGCTCTGGGGTCTGCTGGCGGACTAGTTGTTGTAGTAGTCCCGCAGGGTGGCCGTCTGCTCGTCGGTCAGCTCCGAGTCGGCACTCAGGTCAGGCGCATCGGTGATTTTGTCTTTGGTGTAGGCGACGTGCAGGTCGCCGCCGTCGAGCCGCGCGCCGTCGAACGGGATGAAATGCTCGCGGGTGTTGAACAGTCCCAGGCCTACGGTGACAAAGGCCGGCTCGCCGGTCCGGGCATCGAGGTGCACCTGGGACACCTCGCCCAGCTTCTCGCCGTCGGCATCCCAGGCGGTGGCTTCCTGCAGGTCGTGAATGTCGGGCTGTGCCATGGTGCATCTCCATCCTTGGTGAAACTAAGTGTGCTGATCCCATTTCAACCCACCCCGGCCCATAGAGCAACCGGTGATGCGGCAAAGGCGCCCCGCTACGTGAACTCCTCACGCGGCGAAACGCCTCTGCCGAACTTCTGGAGCCGGTTTAGCCCTCGGCCTGCTGCGCCGCCTCGTCCAGCATGGGGAGGAAAGTATCCAGCGCCCAGGGGAGGCTCAACGGGGTGGCAGCCGAGATCGACAGCGTGAGGGTGTTGTCCGGGTCGGCAACCAGAGCGCCCGACTCGACGGCGGGGATCTGGCTCAGCAGCGGATCTTCGGCAATCGCCTCGACTGTGGCTTCGTCGGGAACCCAGGTGACGAAGATGTCCGATTCGAGCTCGTTTGCGCGTTCGGCGGACCAGGGGATAAAGAATTCCTCTGAACCCTCGGTGTTCTCGGTGACGACGTCGGCCTGGACCATGCCGATCGACTCAAGGAACCGCGGTCGGTTGTCGTTTGCGGTGTAGATGCTGACGCCTTCAGCACTGGCTGGGTCGAGGTTTCCGTAGATGAAAGTTTTGTCCACAATTGCCGGATAGTCGGCAGCAGCGGTGGCCACTGTCTCTTCGGTTTCGGTGATGAGCTCTTCGGCTTCGTCAGCCAGACCGAGTGCGTCACCGATGATGCGAGTCGATTCCTGCCACGGGGTGCCATAGGCGACCTCGGGGTAGGCAACCACTGGAGCGATCTCGCTCAGGGTGTCGTAATCTTCCTGGGTCAGCCCCGAGTAGGCGGCCAGAATGACATCGGGGTTTGTGGCTGCGACCTCATCGAACGCGTAGCCATCAGCTTCCGAGTACTGCACCGGTGCGTTCTCTGTGCCGATCGCCGCGCCAAGCTCTTCCAGCTTGGCGTCCTTCCACGGGGTGGAGGCGTTGTCGTTTCCGCCATACTCGTCGCTCTGCATGCCGACGGGGACGACGCCGAGGGCCAGCACGACGTCCGCGTTGACCCAGTCAACCGTGGCCACCCGTTCGGGCAGCTCTTCGATGACCGTCTCGCCGAACGCGTGCTCGATGGTGACGGGGAACTGGTCGGCAGCACCGGCCGCGACGGGAGCATCGGAGCCCGAGCNNNNGGCGGGACCTGTACTGCAAGCGGATAGGGCAAGGATGGTGGCGGCGGCCGTAGCGGCGGCTGCGAAACCGCGCAGGCGGGTGGGGGCCATGGGGGCTCCTCGACTTTCGGGAAACTGTGATTCGCGGCCGTTCGGACGCAACAAAGTAAGGCTAGCCTATCCTTGGACCTATTACGAAATGTTTATGTTGCGTAATAGGCCGAGGTCTCCGCCCGCCCCGGTCTCAGCCGGGAATAACAGGATCGCTGGTGCCGGCCTCAGTAGCGCGGTAGATGAACCAGGCCACTGCCCCGAAGAGCGGGACGACGACAGCGAGTGCAATCCAAAGGGCCTTCGCCGTCGAGCTCAAACCAGCACTACGCGCCACCGAGATGATTGCCGCAATAGCGAGAATCATCACGCCAACCCACACCAAACCAACCCACACCATCAACGTTGATACACCGGTCATCGTCTAATCCCCCTTTGGAACTCACCGACGCCGAGCGTCAATGGAGCCGTCGTCCTCCTTGGTGTCCCCCACCCTATCGAAGCCTCCCCTAGACAGGCACGGCAATTCCGGCCAGGTATTCGACCAGGGCGTCCGGCGCAGAGCGGGGCGCATGAGCCTCGACAACCGCGTTGTAGTTCGTGTTGGTGTTCACGTCGTAGGTCAGGATGCGGCCGTCAGCGGTCTCAATGAACTCGATTCCGCACACCTCGATGTTGTTCCTCCGGGTGAACTCGAGGTACTTCCCGATGATCGGGTGGTCGAAGCCCTCGCGGAGGCTGAACAGTTGCTGGCCTTCCTCAGGTGCGATGGTGGCGCCGGGCGGCATAATGGGCTTGCCGGTGACGGGGTCAATGGCGCAGGCGTCGGCCGGGCAGAGCTGGAAGCCACCTCGCGCGGTGTCTGCCTGGATGGCGTAGATGAATTCGCCGCCCACAATCTCAACCCGGGTGATGATGGGTTCGGCTGCCTGGATAAACTTCTGGATCAGTGTGATGCCGTCCTGTGGTTCTTCGAATTCGGGCGACTCCACGTATTCGGCCAGTTCCTCGTGGCTTTCGAACTTGCGGACACCCAGGCCTTTGCCACCCTGGTTGTGCTTGGTGATGAAGGGGGCGGGGAAGCCCGCCGCCGCGTCGAGGATCCGGTGCTTGCCGATGGCCGCCACCGTGCGTGGCGTGTCGATGCCAGCCGCCTTCAGGGCGGTCAATTGGTCGACCTTGCTCATCTCTAGCTCGAGGATTCGCCGACCGTTGACCGTGCGGCGCCCGTGGGCCTCCAGCCAGGAGAGCACCGCGCGGGCGTAGTCCTTGGACAGGTGGTGGTCACGGGTGTGCGAGGAGGCACTGATCCGCGACCAGAAGATACCCTCTGGTGGCTCCTGGTCGAGGTCGAGGACACCGTCGGTGAGGAGCCACTCCTCCACCTCGATGCCCCTGGCCTCGAAGGCCTTGGCGAACGGTGGAAACCAGTCGGGGTTTTCATGCAGGGCAAAAATCTTGGTCACGACGTACCTCCAGCTTGGGTTCTCTGGGCATAACGGCGCTGTCAGGGGACCTATTCCTGCAACTTTGTGCGATGCAGGGGCCTGCGGGGACTTTAGCCCCTAGCAGCCGCAGGCCCGTACCGGTTTCATGAGTACTACGCGAGAGATGCGGTATCAAAGGGCAGGGGCGCTACACCGATGAAGACCCACACACCGTCGCCGATGGCCAGCGCCACGGTGGCGACCAAATCGGTAGCGACGAACACTGGCGCCACGCGGGAAAGCCCGCGGGAACGCTCGATGGCCGCGCACCCTTCCGCCTCGCACCTGAAACTCAGGATCCTGGTGACCACCGACGCCGACCTGGATAGCGTGCACATCCATGTCCACGGGTGCGTCTCACCGGTAAGCATTCACGGCCTCGACCTCCTGGTGCGACGAGCCAGTGCGCTGTCCCCTGACACCAGCGTCATCCTGGATCTGAGCGAAGCCCAGGCCTGGGATTCACTGCGGGCGGACCTGCAGGGACCCTCGATCCTTGCCAGGCTGCAGCCCACCCTGTCGGCGCCGGGCAGACTGCGGCTGCGGGTCATCCCTCCCCCGGACTAGCGCCTTAGCCGCGGGCGGCGGTGGTGGACATGGCTGGTGCTCCCCTGACGTGCGTCGCGCAGGTTTCGTTGAGGAGGGTTCGCTCTGCCCGGCGGCGCAGTCGAATAGCGGATCAGCGCTCAGTCGAAGTAGGACGGAACGTCGATGGGCCCGCCCTGCTCCTCGAACTCCAGGCGCACCTGCCGCTGGAGCACTGGGTCCATCAGGTAATCCAGGGCTGTCAGCGCAAGACCAGCAGCGCCGTCGTACGCTCCCTGCACGGCCGCCTCGGACGCAGCAGCGGCAGCGAAGTCGGTGGTGTGCAGGGCGGTGCTCTGGTCGGCGATTTTGATGAGCGGGTGGATGCCCGGGATGCGGTAGCTGACGTTGCCGAAGTCGGTGGACGCCGCGAGGGTGTCGGAGACGACGCCAGCGGGGAGCGGGTTGCGTCCGCGCCGCTGCTGGGATTCCACCCAGCGCCCGGTGAGCGCATCGTTGGTCCGGATCGGGAGCGACGGCGGGTGCTGGTCCCAGTCAAGTTCCACTGTGGTGCCGGTCATGAGCGCCGCGCCGCGGGCGATGTCCTCCAGACGTTTGCTGAGGTCCTTGAGCGTGTCCGGGTACCTGGAGCGGGCGTAGAGCTTCATGACCGCCCGATCCGGGATGATGTTGGGGCTGCGTCCACCCTCGGTGATGTTGCTGTGGACCCGGTCAGACGGCGGCAGCTGCTGACGGAGCAAGCCAATCCCCTGGTAGGTGAGGCTGGCGGCGTCGAGCGCGTTGCGGCCCATGAACGGCTGCGCGGAGGCGTGGGCCGCGATGCCGGTGAACGTGATGGTGAGCAGCCGGCGCCCCAGCCAGACCTGGTCCGCGAGGTCGTAGCCGTAGGGGTGCACCATGATGGCGGCGTCGACGCCGTCGAACGCCCCATTGCGGGCCAGGAGCTCCTTGCCGGAGTGCCCTTCCTCGGCGGGGGTGCCGAGGAAGACGACCGTGCCGTTGAGCCGGTCCTTGATCCCGGCGAGCGCAAGGAAGGCGCCCACTCCGGTCGCGGCGATGACGTTGTGGCCGCAGGCGTGGCCGATCCCCGGGAGCGCGTCATACTCACTGAGCACCGCAATGGTTGGCCCATCACCAGCGCCGCGGATTTCGGCCCTGACGGCGGTGTCCACGCCGTGGGCCCCCAGTTCGGCGGCGACCCCGTGTTCGGCGAGAATGTCGGCGATCAACCGGGCACTGGCATGTTCCTCAAAGGCGGTTTCCGGGTGAGCGTGGAGGGTGTGCACTATCCGCCGCAGGTCGTCGTGGAGGGCTTCGACATTACTGTCGACGGCGGCGCGGAGGTCCTCCGCTGCGCCGTCGAACTGTGACTCAGGCGGCACTGCGGTCAGCAGCCGGCGCTGGGTCTCGGAGTCGAGTTGATTGAGGTACGCCGGGTCAGGCGAGGCTGGTTCGGTCATCCTGGTAGCTTAGGCAACTCTTTGCCGGCGTGGCAGCCCGGCAATGCGATTCCGGGTCATGAGGCGCGGCCTGGCGGGGCAGTACGGGTCAGGACGCAACAAATTCACCGGGCAGAAACACCCCCGCAACACCTTGGGCGAACAATAAAACCATCGGTCGGACCTGCCTGCCCCGGCCACAGAACCAAGGAGTCATTATGTCCCTGCTTACCGCCACCGCCATCACCCAAATCCATGACCTCGGTATGCTGCGCCGAGGGGACGAAATCGAGGCGCATCGCAACCGTGAGGTCCACTACAGCGGCTATGTGGAAGACACCGCGCCGGGCCTGGGCATCGTCTGGATCCGCGACGTGTCCGACGGCCGCCGCGCCATCCTGCATGCGGACGAATACGCCATCTGGCAGATCAGCGCAGACTAGCGAGTCCTTCCTGATCATTACGTCTCCAGATCCGGTCCGACGTCGGCAATCCTGCCGGCGGGAGCCAGGGGTGCGTTAGCCATCGACTAACGGCGTCGCTAGGGTTGATGGCTGACCTAGCCCTGCCGGCCGCCCACCAGGCTGCTCAGCACGGCCCGCACCGAAGGACGGAGCCACCAGTGACTGTCGAAAACCAACCACCCCATAGCGGGTTCGACGCTCCGGAGACTGATACTCCGGAAGGCAAGAAGACAATCCGCCGGGCCATTGGCGCATCGGCAGTAGGCAACGCCACCGAGTGGTACGACTACGGGGTGTACGCGGTGGTCCTGACCTACATCACCGCGAACTTTTTCCCCGGCGGCGCCGAATGGGCGCTCGCCACCTTCGCCATTTCCTTCCTGGCCCGTCCGTTCGGCGGCTTAATCTGGGGGCCTCTGGGCGACCGGCTGGGACGCAAGGCCGTCCTGTCCCTCACCATCATCCTGATGGCGGGCGCGACCTTCTCCATTGGCCTGCTGCCCACGTTCGATCAGATCGGTTACTGGGCGCCGGCCCTCCTGGTGGCGCTGCGGATCCTGCAGGGCTTCTCGACCGGCGGTGAATACGGCGGAGCTGCGACCTTCATGGCAGAGTATTCGCCAGACAAGAAACGTGGCTTCCTGGGCAGTTTCCTCGAGTTCGGCACCATCTTCGGGTTTGCACTCGGCACCGCAATCACCCTGTTCCTGCAGATCCTCCTCGGCGCTGAAGCGATGACCGACTGGGGCTGGCGGATCCCCTTCCTCATCGCGGGGCCGATGGGCCTGGTCGGGTGGTACCTGCGGTCCAAACTTGAAGACACACCGGTTTTCCGTGAACTTGAAAACAACTCGGGCACCGAAGACAGCGGACCCACCACGTTGAAGCACCTGGCCAGCAAGTACTGGCGTCCAGTGCTCACGATGGCTGGCCTGGTGATCGCGCTCAACGTCGCCAACTACACCTTGCTCAGCTACATGCCCACCTACCTGCAGACGCAGATTGGCCTGTCCGACGACGGCTCCCTCACCCTGATCCTGATCGGTCAGGTGGTGATGATGATCCTGATCCCATTTGCCGGCGCACTCTCGGACCGGGTGGGTCGAAAACCGCTGTGGTGGGCCTCCCTGGTAGGACTCTTCGTCGCGGCCCTGCCGATGTACATGCTGATCGGCACCGGGTTCACCGGGGCATTGATCGGATTCGCCGTCCTGGGCATCCTCTACGTCCTGCAACTCGCAACCATCTCGGCGACCTTCCCGGCAATGTTCCCCGCCCATGTGCGGTTCGCCGGGTTCGCGGTGACGTACAACCTCGCGACGGCGCTGTTCGGCGGGACTGCGCCGCTGGCCAACGAAGCGCTGATCGAGGCGACCGGCAACCTGCTGGTTCCGGCCTTCTACCTGATGGGCGCTTGCCTGATCGGCATGATTGCCATGCCGTTTGTCAGGGAGACAGCCGGCGAATCCATCAGGGGCACCGATATGCCGGGTGACCCCACGGCTGCCGAACTGGCCACCACCCGCAGCTGACCCGACCAGGTAACCACTGAGGGCGCCCGGGCTAAGTATCAACTAGCCCCGCCCTACGCACGGAGGGCGGCACCACGATCATCGCGATGCCGCCCTCCGTGCGTAGGGTCCGGGTGGTGTTGCCAGTCTAGCGAGTGGGTTCGCGGTCGACCGCTTCCCCGTGGGCCAAGTGGGCCCGGCGAATGAGGTCCATGAATTCGGTCTCATTCCGGATGAGGCGTTTGTACTTCTCGGGGAGCTGGCGGAGCATTTCTTCCTCTTCGACCATGCGGTTGAAGATCTTCTCACGCTCGTTGATGTCGGTCTCGTACTCCAGGTCCATGTACTCGGTAGCATGGCGCTTGGCCCCGGAGACAGCATTCTTCGCTTTACCCTTGGGGCTGAAGACCGAAGCCAGCACGGTGACGATAAGCACTCCGAGAATGACTGACAGGGACAACCCGGTTGAGATCTCGACCACCGGGACGGGCTCGCCCTCGTTGATGAAGCCCAGGTTATTCTCGTGCAGCGCATGGAGGATCAGCTTCACGCCAATGAAGCCGAGGATGATCGCGAGGCCGTAGGACAGGTAGATGAGACGGTCCAGCAGGCCATCGATCAGGAAGTACAGCTGACGCAGTCCCATCAGCGAGAACGCCGTGGCGGTGAAGACAATGAACACGTTCTGGGTCAGGCCGAAAATCGCGGGGATGGAGTCCAGCGCGAACAGGATGTCAGTGCCACCAATGGCTATCATCACCAGCAGCATCGGCGTGAGAACGCGTTTGCCATTCTCGATGGTGAACAGTTTGTCGCCGTCGTAGTGATCGGTGGCCGGCAGGAAACGCTTGGCCAGACGCACCACGATCATGTCGCCGTGATCTTCGCCGGACGTCGGCTTGAGCAGGTTGCCGGCGGTGAGGATCAACACCAGTCCGAAGATGTAGAAGATCCAGGCGAACTGGTTGATCAGTGCGGCGCCCAGGAAGATGAACCCAGTGCGGGCGATCAACGCGAAAATGATGCCAAAGAGCAATACCTTCTGCTGGTCGGCGCGTGGCACCTTGAAGCTGGCCATGATGATGAGGAACACAAACAGGTTATCGACCGACAGTGCTTTTTCAGTGACATAGCCGGCAAAATACTCGGTCCCCATGGTGGCGCCCCCGAAGACCAGCACGGCGAGCCCGAAGAGGATTGCGAGCCCCACATAGATCGAGGACCACACCGCAGCCTCCTTCAAGGTCGGGGTGTGCGCCTTACGGACGTGGAAGAAGAAGTCGAAGAGCAGTAGCCCCACAATTCCGGCGATCGTTAATGCCCAAACAATTGGGGATACTTCCATGCGGTTTGTTCTCCTCAGACGGGTGGCGTAGCACTCACGGTAGTTTGCGCAGGGAGTGGACGGCAAGACGGTCCCAGGCCGTACATTGAACTCATGAGTCCCTCCACGATGCGTAGCGCGGTGCTTCACAAGACCGGCGCGGCCCGCCCCTACGCCGACAGTGCTCCACTCCGGCTTGAAAAACTCGCCGTTCCCTCGCCCCGGCCGGGCGAGCTCCGCGTAAGGATCGAGCGGGCAAGCCTCTGCCATTCGGACCTCTCGGTGATCGACGGTTCACGGGTGCGTCCACTGCCGATGGCGCTGGGGCATGAGGCGACCGGCGTCGTCGACCTGGTCGGCCCGGATGTCACCGACATCACAGCGGGTGACCGGGTGGTTCTGGTGTTTGTACCCAGCTGCGGGTCCTGCCGCGCGTGCGACGCCGGCCGCCCCGCCCTCTGCCACCGTGCGGCTGAGGTCAACGGCAGTGGGGATCTACTGCACGGCCCGGCCCTGTTGCGCACCGCCGATGGCGACAGGATCAACCACCATCTGGGCGTCTCTGCGTTTTCCGGGTATGCGGTGGTGGCCCGCGAGTCGGTGGTGGTGATTGACGACGACGTCCCCTTCGATGTCGCTGCCATGTTCGGTTGCGCGGCGCTCACCGGGATCGGGGCGGTATTGAACACGGCGCAGGTCAGTGAGGGGCAGTCGGTCATTGTGTTCGGGCTCGGCGCGGTGGGCTTGATGGCGGTGATGGCAGCCGCTCAGGTCACGGGTACCACGGTGATTGCCATCGACCCCCTGCCAGCGAAACGTGACCTTGCACTACGATGCGGTGCGACGTCGGTTGGTGCCCCCGACGCAGCGGAATCCCTGGTGCAGGCACTGGGCAGTGACGGGGTGGATGTGGCGATTGAAGCGGTCGGCAGTGCACGCGTGATGGAGGCGTGCCTGGGGTTGCTGACCCGCGGCGGTGCGCTGGTTTCGGTGGGGCTGCCGCACCCTGATCAGACCCTCACCACGCAGGCGCTGCAGTTTGCCGGTGCGGGTAAACGCCTGCTCGGCTCCTACATGGGGGACTCGGTGCCCGCCCGGGACATCCCCGCATATCTGGCGCTCTGGCGTGAGGGGAAGCTGCCCGTTGAGCTGCTCCACACCGACACACGGGACCTCGGCGACCTCAACGAAAGCCTCGACGCCCTGGCCGAGGGCCGTGTCGTGCGGCGGATCTTCACGCTCCGCTAGCGGCGGTTTGGGCAGTTTTTCGCCGGACCGGTGCGGCTAACGCCGGTGCTTCAAAACCCGATCAACGCTGAACATCGTGGTGGTGCCGCTGACTTCGTTGCCGACGGCGAGCAACGGCTTCCCGGTGGGTGAATCCTTCGCCGAGATGAAGACCAGGCCCTCGGGGCCCAGATCCCCGGCCGCGCCCAGCGTGGACGGATCATCTTCGACTGACGCTGAGAAGTCGCGGTTGTTCACGTAGGTGACGAACGTCGAGTGCACGGGCGAGGTGATGTCGTAGACCATGACGCCGCCCACCCGTTCGAGCCCCACGAAGGCATAAGTCCGCCCATCCACCTCGCCTAGGGTGACGCCCTCGGGCTCGGGGCCCTTGTCGTCACTGCGACCCTCGAAATTGCTTTCACTGTGGTTCGAGTTGAAGAATTCGGGGACGGCTTCGGCGGTGATCCGTTCGAAATCGGCCGCCGTGTCGAAGACCTTGGTCCCCTTGTCGGTCCAGATGGACATCGACCGGGTGCCGTAAGTGAACAGTTCTTCGTAGCAGGCTCCGTCAGCCGAGAGTCCGTCGGCAAGCGTGATTTTCAGGCGACCAAGATTCTCGTCCTGCTGCAGCTGCTCGACGGTCATTTTGCTGCCGTCAGCGTTGCGCTTCATCGTGTCGAAATCCTCACAGATCGGCGGGAGCCCGTCGCCCAGATCCTTGACCCTCGCTTCCTCGGAGTAGCCTTCCCAGTCGCGGGCGTCACCCTCATTGGCGGAGACGAGGTACGTTTTGCCCTTCGCGGTGTAGGAGGCGATGGCGTCCGGCTGGTGGAAGCCCTTCACCGGCCAGTTCGCAATATTGATGGCGTCGTCCCGGTCCGAGACATCCATCGGCGTCGTGAGGCGGTCGACTGTCCCAAGCGGAATTATCCTGGTGACCTTTGCCGACTTCAGGTTGACCTCGGCAACCGCGTTGGCCTCCTGCAGCGAGACGTACGCGGTCCTGCCGTCCTTCGCTACGGTCACGTACTCGGGTTCGAGATTCTCGGAGACCGGGTACCTCGGTTGCACTCCGGTGGCGTCTTCGCGCCCGCCGTTGATCCTGACGCCGTCGGGCAGGTTCTTCTCAAAGGACCGGAAGCCGGCGGTCTTGACATCCTGCTGTCGGGGAACCTCGATCCGGTTGTGCTTCAGCTTCACTATCGAAACCGACCCCTCGGGATCCACCGAATAGTCCTCGGCCGGCTCGGCCTCATTGGCGACGACGGCCTGATCGCCCCGGGGAGTAAAGGTCACCATGTCGGGGAGGGCGCCAACGCGGACAGCGCCGAGGGTTTCGCCGTCGCCGTTCGCATCGAAGAAGACCAGCCAACCCTGATCGGTTTTGGTGGGTGCTTCCACAGCCAGCGCTCCGAGGCCATCCGCTCTGACGGCCACCGAATTCACGACTGCGCCGGCAGGGATCCGCGACCCGTCGCCCGACCTGACGCCTTCAGTCACGAGGTTGAACAACTTGGTTGGCTGGTTCGGGTCCTTGACGTCGAGTACCTCGACCAGCGCCTCGGCGGCGTTCACCACGAGGAGACGCTGGGCGCCCGGGTAGTGGGTGACGATTTCGGCTGCGCTGGCGTCGAAAATCCCGGTCTCGTAGGTGCCGATCGGGTTCAGCGAGAGTGCAGCGCGATCGGCTGAGTACCTGACCGGGTCCGCTACCACGTTGGCGGTAGCCGGAGCGGCGAGGCCGAGGGTGCAGGCGATGGCTGTTGCGGCGATCAAAGTCCGCGGGCTGTGCTTTTTCACTTTGGACGTCTCTCGATAGATGCGGCGGGGCAGAGTCGGGACCGCTGGGCCACCTCAGGGGTCCGGTGCGATGGCCCGATGGCTGAACGCAAATCACTCTAGGTGCCCCGACTCCCCCGGTTCGGAAACCGCAGGTTAACGGCTGAGGAACGTTTGGTGGAGTGGATTTGGTGCGGCAGGAGGCACCTCTTTGAGTGACCGTGGCGCAGATACGGCCCTCAGGGTCGGGGCGGCGCGAAAAAGCGCACTCGCCAGCGCGGACGGGGGCACCCACCAGTAGGATGTGCACCATGACTGAACTGCCTGTTGCCCTGATCACCGGCGCCTCGCGCGGCATCGGCCTTGCCATCGCCCGCGAGCTCGCCCCCACCCACCACCTGCTCCTGGGTGGCCGTGACGCCGAGGCGTTGAAGGACCTCGCCAGCGAGTTCCCCTCCGCCGGGCCCTTCGCGGCCGAACTGACCGAACTCACGCCCGACGTCGTGCACGGCATCTCCCGCCTCGACGTGCTGGTGCACTCGGCGGGAGTGCTGCAGATGGGCCAGGTGGCAGACCTTACCCCCGAACAATGGCGGAAAAGTTTCGAGGTCAACGTGTTCGCCGTAGCGAACCTGACCCGGCTGCTGCTGCCAGCGCTGCGAGCCGCCAAGGGCCAGGTCATTGCCATCAACTCGGGCTCAGGGTACGCCTCCGGCGACGGGTCTGCGCTTTACAGCGGCACGAAGTTCGCACTGCGGGCCTTCACCGATGCCCTGCGGCAGGAGGAACGCGCAAACGGCGTCCGGGTCAGCTCCATCCACCCAGGCCGGGTGGCCACCGACATGCAGCAGGAGTTGCACGACTTTGAGGGCAAGCCCTACCGGCCCGAGGAATGGATCCAGCCTGACCAGGTCGCCAAAGCGGTCCGCCTGGCAGTGGACGCTTCACGGGATTCGGTCATCGAGTCGCTGAACATCCGGCCATCCGGAATGGTCTGACCCGACACCTTCCAACGGTGCCTTCTAGGGGTTTGAGGCGGGGTTAGCCTCGCCGGATCACCCGCGGCTTACCGAACTGCGTCTGGACACCCGGCGAGTACAGCACCGATTCGGGTGGCCCCGTCACCTCGATTCCGGCGGCGCTGACCAACCCATCGTCGAGGTACTCGACTGTTGCGGGATGCAGCGGCCAGGGCGCGTGGGTGTTCGGGATGAACAGCGTGCGCCCGGCAAGTTCGGAGTGCAGGCCAAAGCGCGCGGTGAGGTTGATGGTCAACGGGTCGGTCGCGACCACCGAGCGGTTGGGTCGGACAGCGAACGACGACGTCGCCCCGCCCCTGAACCGCTGCACCGTATACCCTGCGAGACCCGGGTCGGGCACCGGCGCGCACCGGGACCACACGTAGGGGATTCCTGCCGCCCGCGCCACGAGGACCACGGCCAACCGTGACGCATCAAGGGTCAGGAACACCACCCCGCGGGTTCCCTCCGAATCCCGCGAATACAGCCGGACGTTGATCTCGCTGAAGGACCCGAAATAAGGGATGGGCATCCCCGAACCGATCCCGGCCCCGACCATCCGGAACCCGATCAACCCCACCCAGGCGTCGCCGTCGTACACATCCGGTTCAGTACCGGGCGGCATGAATTGTGCGGCCGTCGCCACCGGGATCCGCCAGTGCAGGAAGACCGCATCCATCCATGCCTGGTCCATGATCGGCAGGCTAAGGAGGGGCGGCGCTGCCGGCCAGACGACTGAGTCAGACATTGGTGGTCACCTGTGTTCTCGTTGGTTTCATTCGATTATCGATTTGCAGAACTGAAAAGCCAAAGCCCACGAACATGGCACCAATAAACACGCAGTTGATCAGGACCTCGAGCGGATCGATGAGCCTCAGATCCACAAACGGGTACGGGTACCAGGTAACCGCTGCGCCACGAATCAGCGTGTACACCAGCCATGTTGCCGGGAAGATCAGGGACAGCCACACCGTTTGGATGGTGAAACGCGGCCGGGGGCCAAACAGCAGCCACCCCAGCACCGTGAGAATCGGCACCACATAATGCAGGAGCGTGTCCGACAGCCTGCCCAGACCCACCAGAGCCTGCACCTCGGGGAGGCTCCGCAGCAGTGTGAAGGCGATGAGCCCGGTCACCGAGATATTGACGACGGCGTTCAACCGCAGCACCCGCCACAGGGTGGACTGCCTGCCCTCCGGGTTGCGGGCGAGGTCCAGGTTGATCATCAGAACCAGGATGTTGCTGAGGATGGTGAAGTAGCTGAAGAAGTTCCACCACGACATCGCGGGACCCAGCAGGGAGTATTTTTCCCCATTGATCAGTGCGATGACCTGGGCTCCGAGGCCCACAATCCCAATCAGGGCGACGACGCCGTGCCAGCCTCTTGCAGCAATCCTCATAGTTTCCTCCGACAGTGAATAACAATGCCCTCCTGATCGTATGCCTAGTAGGCTGTGCCAGTGAATGACGAGACCCTTTGGGCTACAGAAAACCGTGAACACCCGGGGCACTCCGCCCGCTACATCAAACGGTTCGAGGCGATGCGTGAAGAGGGCCGTGACCTGCACGGTGAGGCGCGGCTGCTGGACGCGATGGCCGGACGAAGGAGCCAGATCCTCGACGCCGGCTGCGGCACCGGCCGGGTCGGCG
>NZ_ASZW01000163.1:13956-22340 GCF_000468215.1 Arthrobacter sp. CAL618
GAACTGGCACGGCTGGGTCACCATGTCATGGGTGTTGACGCGGACGCCGAGCTCATCGCCGCAGCACAGCACGACCATCCAACATCGCGGTGGCAGACCGGGGACCTGAGCACCCTGGAGCTGGCGCGAACCTTCGAGCTGATCGTGTGTACCGGAAACGTGTTGCCGTTCCTGGCACCCGGAACAGCGCCCGAGGTGCTCCGGCGGCTGCACGCGCATCTGATGCCGGACGGCCGACTGGTGGTGGGCTTCGGCAGCGACCGCGGGTACGCCGTCGACACCTTCTTCGCCGACGCCGACGCAGCCGGCCTCGAACGACAATCCCTGTTCTCCACCTGGGATCTCAGGCCGTGGGAGCCGACGTCGTCGTTCCTGGTCGCCGTCCTAGCCCGCAAACACGCCGTCTAAACGACAAACGGCACCCGGCGAGAGCCACGAAAGCTGCTCCCCGGGTGCCGTCAGGCGGTAATGGATCAACCCAGTACTTGATCGACCCAGCACTTGATCAGGCGCGGCTGATCCCAGCGCGTGCCATCGCATCGGTGTAGGCGGCCTGCATTTCCTGGCGCCACACTTCCTGCTTCGCCGGGGATCCCGCAAACGCGCGGTCGCCGGTGGAGCGCACCTTGTACACCTTGAAACCGCGGCGCTGAATGGCCCGGTTCTCCAGCTGGGTGAGGCGGCGTGCCACCTTGTGCGCATCGGTGCCGTGAGCCACGAGGGCCGAGGCGCGAGAGACGCGCTGCAGGAAAGCCAACAATGGCTTGACGCCTTCGTCGATCTGCTCTGGGGTGAGGGCCTTTTCCTTTACCTCTGTGACGTACCAGGGGTAAACGTTCCAGGGCATCACGAACTTGGGCTGCAGCCCAACGCTTTCGTAAATTTCAGCAGTGCGGATAGCACTCTGATCGTCGTTCTCCGCCGACACGAATCCTGAGGCGAGGCTTGCACCCGGGTTGGAGAACAGGCTCACAATCCGACACTCGTCGAGGTCATGTGCGGGGTCAATGTAGGGAAGTGAACGGTCCGGCTTCTGCTCGGCCAGAGTGTCACACATCCGGTTGATTTCTTCGATATTCGGGTCGTAACGTCGTTCCCACTGCTGTGCTCGGTAAGCCGGGTCCGCCATGCGTCGTGCCAATTTTGCCTCCTCGCGGACAATGCCTGAAGTGGCAATAATGTTGTCCGCAGTCTTCCAGCTTACGCGCCCAAGCTGAACGCGGGGTCACCCGGTCCTTGCTGGAGTGCATGGACTGCGTGCAGGATTCCCCAACTTCCGGGGCCGACGACGGCGTGTCCCGCCGAACACGCCGCGTTTCTGGCCGTTACCCCGGCGAAGGTGGGAGACCTGCACGCCCGACGGCGACCGATGACCAACCTAGGCATCGTCGCCGTAGATGAAACTTTTCGCGAAGGACACCGCCTTCTTGAACGCATCGTTGCGCAGGGAAACGTCGTCGACCGCATCACTGGATTCCAGGTATGCGGTGTGGCCGGGCCTGAGCACCCAGATGTCTCCCTGAGGGGGGAGATAGAACACGCCGAAAGACCGCTGCGACTGGTCATCACCCCAGATCGGGACGGCTGCGACAGCTGCGCCGGTATCCACATTGATCCATTGGGCGCGCGGCTGCGGCTCACCACCCACTGCGGGGTCAAGGAACGGGGCGGCACCCTTTCCCCAGCGTTCCTCGAAACGCTCATAGAACGCGGGAACCAGCTGAGCGTCGTACCGCCGCCATCCGGACATCATGTACCCCTTAACTTCCTCAACCGTCGTCTACTGCGGAAGTGGGGCGGCCCCCGTTGCCCCCCCGACAAGGGCCGCCCCTGCTCGTTGCGGGCCGTTCGTCAGGCGTTGATCTCCTGCCGGGACTGCCCATTGCTTTCAATTTCGATCCGCCGTGGCTTGGCCTTCTCAGCGATTGGGATGCGCAGGGTCAGCACGCCGCCGTCGTAATTTGCTTTCACTTTTTCGGTGTCCAGGGTGTCGCCGAGGATCAGTTGCCTGCTGAAGACGCCGCGGGGGCGCTCGGCGGCGATCAGCTCGGTTCCGTCTGGGGCGGAGGAGCTCCGTTCGGCACGGACGGTGAGCACGTTGCGCTCCACATCGAGGTCAATCGAGTTCGAGTCGACGCCTGGAAGATCGAAGGCCACCACAAAACTTTCGTTTTCCTGCCACGCGTCCATCGGCATCGCTGCCGGGCGGGCGGTCGTCCCGAGGACCTGCTGGGCCAGACGATCCAGCTCCCTGAATGGGTCGGTACGCATCAACATGGTTCCTTACTCCTTCAGCATCTTGAGTTGATGAATAGCCTGCCAATCATCTGTAGTGATTGACATAGATTTTTTATAGCACTGGTGAGAGACTGATGCAAGAGGGATTGTTCGATAAGTTCGGACCACGGCTGGAGGGTTGGAGATGACTGAGAAACAAGACCCCAGCGCCGGCCTGTACGCCATCTCGGTGGCGGCTGAGCTGGTCGGAATGGGACAGCAGAATCTGCGGCTCTATGAGCGGAAGGGCCTGCTCGACCCGGCCCGAACCCCCGGCGGGACCCGGAAGTACAGCGATCTTGATCTGGCGACGCTGCGCCGCATCGAGCAACTACTCGGCGAGGGGCTGAATCTTGCCGGCATCAGGATGGTCCTGGTGCTGGAAGCCGCGAACGGCAGGCTGCGCGACGAGCTCGACGCCGCCGAGTAACCCGGCCGGCAGGCCAGGCGAGTAGCCGACTGAGTAACCCGGGCGGCCTAGGCCCGGCCCTTCAGGATCAGGTTCCAATACACCCGAGGCAGGATGCGCCGCTCCAGTACAAAGGTGGCACGGTGCTCCCGCATGATGCCTTTCCACGGGATGGACGGCTTCGCCCGGTACTGGTCATCAAATTCCGAGAACACCACCGTGGACCGCGACACCGTGAACGGGCAGGCCGAATAGTTGTTGTATTTCGCGTTGACGCTTTTGCCCTTCAGGACCGCCATCAGGTTCTTGGCAACCACCTGGGTCTGCTGGCGAAGGGCGGCGCCGGATTTGGAATTCAGGGTCGCCGCCGCGTCACCGAGGGACCAGACGGCCGGATACCTGATGGACCGCAGCGTCTCGGGGTCCACCTCGACAAATCCCGCAGGGTCCCCGGGCTTCGACAGATTGGTGGCCTTGAGCCAATCCGGCGCGGACTGCGGCGGGACGGCGTGGAGCACATCGTAGGTCAGGGTCTCGCTGCCACCGACACCGCTGCCAGCACCAAGGTCCTGCACCGTGACGGTGCGTTCGACGGCGTCGACGGCGGTGATCTCACTGTTGTGGCGCACCTCGATACCGTACTCGGCGATCTTGCGGTTGAGTTCCTCATTGGCCACCGCCTCGGCGAACACCGTCGGGGTGGGAACAATCAGCATCACCCGGATGTCCTCGAGAACGCCCTGCTGGGCCCAATAGTCACAGGCGAGGTACATCGGCTTCTGCGCCGCTCCCCCGCAGGTGAGCGGCCCCGGCGGCAGGTTGAACACCACCGTCCCGCGCCGCAAGTTCCGCAGCAGCTCCCAGGCCTTGGGTGCCAGCTCGATCTCATAATTGGACGCCCCGTACTTC
This sequence comes from Arthrobacter sp. CAL618, assembly GCF_000468215.1. Taxonomy (NCBI): domain Bacteria; kingdom Bacillati; phylum Actinomycetota; class Actinomycetes; order Micrococcales; family Micrococcaceae; genus Arthrobacter; species Arthrobacter sp. CAL618. The sequence continues at coordinate 17,552 of NZ_ASZW01000163.1, forward strand.
GATGCCATTGCGTCGGCCAGGCCCGGTACCGCGTCCCAGTCCTTCTGGATGCCGGGGCAAACCACCAGCTGGTCGTAGCGAATCTGGCCACCTGATGCCAGGTGGATGGTGTTCTGGCCTGCGTCGATGTCGACGACGGCGTCCCTGACCCAGGTCACGCCGCGGGGAATCACCGAGGCCTGAGGCCGGATGGCCTCCGACGCCTCGGCTGTTCCGCCGGCAATGTGGGAAAACAACGGCTGGTACAGGTGCCGGGAGCTGGGCTCCACCACTGCAATGCCTTTGGCGCCATACCTTCGGAGCCGTGCTGCGAGCGATATTCCTGCATTTCCGCCGCCAATAATGACTATTTGATGGCGGGTCGGCTGCGGATCGCTTGCGGCAGCGGCCACGGCCTAGGCTGACTTCTCGGTGAGGGCGCTGGCCTTATGGGCAGCCTTGGCGCCGGTCTTGTCCGACTCGACAACGTACTGTGGCTCGTCGTCGCTGGCACGGTGGGTGTTGCCATCCAGTTGGAAATCACTGGTTTTCTTCTCCACAATTTTTCCGTGGGTAGTGCCCTGCGGGGTGTTCCACTCCACGCTCGTGCCCTTGGTCAGTGCCACAGTGACTCCTTCAATCGACAGTGTGCTTACCAGCCTACGGCCTCTTCCGTGCAGGACTGCGGGATTGACCTATGAAAAGATGGAAGCCACCAGACGCACGCTGTCGTGCAGGCGGGGTATCACCCTGCACGACGACGGAGGACTTCATGAAAGACGGCGAAACTACAGCAGTGCACGGTCGCCATCTCCCTGATCACCCGACAGCCCCCGCCCCAGAACCCGGGGCGACGACGACGTCGTCGGCCTCGACCTCGACATCGACTTTGGCCGTGCCGGGGGCGACGCGTAAGGGGTTCCGGCCCGAGGTCCAGGGTCTTCGGGCGCTCGCGGTCCTGATGGTGGTCACCTATCACATCTGGTTTGACCGGGTCTCCGGTGGCGTGGACATCTTCCTGCTCATTTCAGCGTTCCTGATGACCCTGACGTTCGTACGGAAAGCCGACCGGGGAGCCCCCTTCGCCCTCCTGGCGCACTGGGTACACCTGTTCAAACGCCTGCTGCCCGCCGTCGTCGTGGTCCTGATCGGAACCATCACCGCGTCGCTGCTGTTTCTGCCGAAGGCCCGCTGGAGTATGGTGCTCGAGCAGTCGTGGGCGTCGCTGTTCTACTTCCAGAATTGGCTGCTGGCGTCCGAATCCGTTGACTACTACGCCGACACCAGTGTGGCCAGTCCGCTTCAACACTTCTGGTCCCTCTCCATTCAGGGCCAGGTCTTCATCCTGTGGCCGCTGCTCTTCCTGGCAGCGAGCCTGGTGGCGAAAAGCATTCACCTCCGGTTCCAGACGGTCGCCGCGGTGATCTTCGGTGCGCTGTTCGTTGCGTCGCTCGCCTTTTCCATCTATCAAACCGATGCCAACCAGTCCTACACGTATTTCGATACCCGAGCCCGGCTGTGGGAGTTCGCGCTGGGAACACTGCTGGCTTTGGTGCTGCCGTATGTGAAACTGCCGAAGGCCGCAGCGGTAGCGGCGGGCTGGATCGGGTTGGCGGGGATGCTGAGCGTCGGCTACCTGGTGGACGTCGAGGGCGAGTTTCCTGGTTTCGTCGCGCTCTGGCCGCTCGTCGCTGCGGCGCTGATCATCACCGCTGGCCAAACTGGAAGCCGTTTCGGCGCTGACCGGCTCCTCTCCTGGGGGCCGCTGGTAAAAATGGGTGACCTGTCCTACGCGCTCTATCTATGGCACTGGCCCGTGCTGGTCATTTACCTCGTGTATCGGGGACAGGACGCCGTCGGCCCCGTTGCGGGCCTGGCCATCATCGGCTTGTCGCTGATCCTCGCGTACTTCACCACCCGGTTTGTCGAACGCCCACTGCGGAGCCTTCCCCGGGTAGAGGCTAGCCGGGTGCGCAGCCTCGCAGTCATCGCCGTCTGCGTCACCCTCGTCTCCGTATCGGTGGCCAGCGTGCAGTGGACCATGCGGGCACAGGCTCAAGCCCTGACCAGTCAATCCGACACGCAGAACCCCGGCGCCTATTCGCTACTGCCCGGCTTCGTCGACCGCTCCACGGGTGACTCGCCGCCGCTACCGGATCTGGGCAGCCTCGACGCCGAGTGGGGCGTGCTCGGCGAGAAGTGCGCAGGAGAGCACATTCCGGTAGAAAACGACCGAGCTGTCCGCGGTTGTTCCTTCACCCCCGCGGAGGGAACACCGGCGAAAGAGATCCTGGTCATCGGCGACTCGCACACCGAGCAATGGCTGGAACCCATCGAACTTATGGCCCAGCGAAACAACTACCAAGTGACGGCCCTGCTGCTGGGTGGGTGCAGCTACGGCACGGAAAGCGACAACCGTTCCGAGGCCTGCAACACGTTCAACGACGCCGCGACGGACTACGCGCTAAGGATGAAGCCCGACGTCGTGTTCACCATGGCGACCATCTCCCACAAGGCAACCACTGCCGAAGGTGAGGTCTCCGGTATCGCTGAGGCCAGCAAAATTCTCGGGGAAGCAGGCATCCCCGTGATCGGGATGCGGGATAACCCCAGATTCGAATTCAATATGATCAACTGCGTCGAGGAATACGGGCCGGACGCTGCCGAGTGCACCTTCCCGGTTAGCGAGAAACTTGCCGCGACCGCGCCGGTGCCCTCGGTGCAGGAAACGGGCGGCGCGTTCCGCTTCATGGACCTCACCGACCTGATCTGCCCCGCAGGGATCTGCAGCCCGGTGGTGGGCAACGTCTATGTCTACCTGGACGACAACCACCTCACCATTTCCTACACCGGAACAACCCTGCCGCAATTCGAGGAGCGCTTCCACGCCGCCTTGGGCTGACGCCGGCCGGGGCCAAGGTGCCTCCAGCCGGGCATGAAGAGAGGGACAGGGCCGGTGGCCCTGTCCCTCTCTTTACCGGATGGTTTATCTGGTCCGGATCACGCTGTTTGTCCAGCGACCTGCCTAGCGGCGCTTGGTGAGTCCGCTCAACAGGTTCGCGGGGCGCTGCTGCTCGCCCTGCTGCGCACCGAGGACAATGACCACTCCGCTGACCAGGGGCAGTGCCCACTGGACGATCTTGAGCTGCTTCTGTGCTGCGGCCAGTTCTGGTGAGCTGGAGGCGCCTGGTTCGGTTGCCCCTTTCGCGCCCTCATCGGCCAGTTCCCCGACCTTCTTGCCCAGGATCCCGGCGTACAGTGACAGGCCCATTCCGGCGACCGTCACGACTGACTTGACGACGGTGTTGGCCAGCGCGCCGTCCTGTCCTGCCACCCGGCCCTTGTTGCCGAGGATGAGGCCGACACCGCCAATGGCGTGGGCGCCGAAGGCTGCGGTCTGGATGGGGGTCCATTTGGCCCAGCCCACCGTCGCCAGACGGGTGCGTTCCTTCGGATCCTTGGCCTCCGCGGCCGCGCCGTTGAGGCCGACGGCACCCATCAGGGATCCGCCAAACCAGGCAGCGGCACTCAAATCGTGAACGGATCGTGCCAGTAGATTTCCAGCCATAGTGATCACTCCTCCAATAGATTTCCGTTGAATAACGGCAAAACTTGTTCCCTAAGCATACTTACTATCGGGTGGTTACGCACACCGGGGTCAGCCCGCGGCTATCTGCGGGGCGCCTTGAAGCCTCCCGCTGGCACCGGCATCGCATAGGCTTCCCGCATGAGCCGCACACCAGCAGCGACTCCTGCCACCGTCGCCTTGAGCGCCGCCGGGGTCCACTTCTCAGTGCTGAACTACGCCCACAACCCTCGGTCGGGCAGCTACGGGGCAGAGGCAGCGGAAGCCCTCGGCGTCGACCCGGCACGCGTTTTCAAGACCCTCATGGTGGATGTGGACGGAACGCTCACGGTCGCCGTCGTCCCCGTTTCCAGCTCGCTTAACCTGAAGGCGCTCGCGGCCGCTTCCGGACGGAAGAAGGCGGTACTCGCCGACCCTGCGCTGGCCCAGCGGCGGACGGGTTACGTCCTGGGCGGCATCTCCCCGGTGGGACAACGGCAAACCAGCCCGGCAGTGGTCGATGAATCCGCCCTGAGCTTCGCCACCATCCTGGTGTCCGGCGGGCGGCGCGGGTTGGAGATTGAGCTGGCGCCGGCGGACCTGATCAGGATGACCAGCGCGACAGTGGCATCCATTGCGCAACGATAAAGAGACCGGAACCTCACCCGGTTCAATGCACTGGGCGTAGACCTGAACCGCGACCACATCACCAAAATTCATCCCGAAACACAAGCCCTCCACAACAACGTGCTGGCGAAGTACGACGTCGATTACATGATTGACCTCCACCACCAGGGCGCGAACAGCGAGCGGGATGGGCGCCTGGTCTCAGGCTCCATTTTGCACCCGACTACACCGAACGTGGACCTCGACGTCCTTGAGGGATCCAAACGGCTGGGAGCAGTTGTATTCGATGCCGTGGACTCCACCGGGTGGGGGCATCTTGGCAAGTACGCTGGTGGCTCTGCAGAAACCATCAGCCGGAATGGAATCGCTGTCGAGTACGGCATCTCTACGTTGCTTTTCGAGATGCGTGGCATGTCTGACCATTTCAACGAGGGAGCAATCCTCGGACAGAAGAGCAATGGGTACCTAATCAAGCAGACGATTACCACTCTGGATGCAACGGTTAGCGCGTTGTCGGACGGATCAATCGAAGACGCCGATACCTCGTTCTGGGACACGCTGGCCGTGCAGAACACCCGCACGGAATAAGGTCGCTGGACAGGGGGCTGCTCCCGCCGG
>NZ_ASZW01000163.1:22350-34713 GCF_000468215.1 Arthrobacter sp. CAL618
GGCAGCCCTTTGTGCTGCCCGGACGCTGCCGCGCTGGGGTGGTATCCCGGGGAATAGAACCGGAGTCACTCCAGTTGACATAGTTACTACTGCAACGGCAGTGGGTCAGTGAAGGGAGTGACCGTGAGCGATCACGAAAGTCCGGCACCCGCGCATCAAGTCGAGGCCGACGGCGGGGCATGCCCCTCCTTCGTGGCCGCCATGGACGTCATCGGACGGCGCTGGAGCGGCATCATCATCGAGGCGATCGGTAAGGGCAACACCGGCTTCGCCGACGTCAGCCGATTTGTCCCCCACATCGGCGACACCATGCTCGCCAAGCGGCTCCGCGAACTTGAAACCGACGGGCTCATTCAGCGAGAAGTCATGGCTGGGCGTCCCATCCGCGTGCGCTACTCACTTACCGTCGCCGGGCTGGCCCTGCTGCCCATTCTGCGGGACATCACCGCGTGGGGACATGCCTACTCGGTGACCGAGCAAACCGCAGCTGCCGAACAGGCGCCCACAGACCACCACCTCAACAAGGGACGATAAAAACTATGGCTTTCGAACTTGGCACCCTCACCTTTGGCGAGCTGACCACCGATCTGACGACCGGACGCATGCCCTCCCCCGAGGAGCGGATGAAGCAGACCATCGAGCAGGCCCGCGTCGCCGACGAGGTGGGCCTCGACGTCTTCGGCGTCGGCGAACACCACCGCACCGACTTCGTCGCCTCAGCCCCGCACATGGTCCTCGCGGCCGCAGCCATGGCAACCAGGAACATTCAGCTCACCAGCGGCGTTACCGTGCTCAGCTCCGAGGACCCGGTCCGGGTGTTCCAGAACTTCGCCACCCTTGACCTCATCTCCGGCGGCCGGGCCGAGATCATCGCTGGCCGCGGGTCCTATACCGAGTCCTTCCCCCTGTTCGGGTACGACCTCAGCGACTATGCCGACCTCTTCCGGGAAAAGCTCGACCTACTGCTGGCCATCCGTGCCGAAAATCCGGTGTCCTGGCAGGGCCGCCTGCGCGCACCGCTGGTCAACGCCGACATCGCGCCCCGCCCGATCAGCGACCTGCCCATCTGGGTGGGCGTCGGCGGCACCCCCGCCTCGGCGGTCCGCACGGGACAGCTCGGCCTGCCCCTGGCGTTGGCCCTCCTGCTGGGGCCCATCACCCAGTTCGAGCGCTCCGTGGATCTCTACCGTCAGGCATCGGTTGCTGCCGGCCATGACCCCTCCAGCCAGCGGATCAGCATCAACGCCCACGGCATGGTCGGCAAGACCAGCCAGAGCGCCCGCGACGACTTCTTTCCGTACTTCTCCCGCGGTCTGGGCGAGAACAACCACCAGCGTGGAGCCAGTTTCAATCTGCCGCGGAACGCCTTCGAGGCCCAGGCCTCCCCCGCGGGCGGCCTCCTGGTGGGCAGCCCCCAGGAAATCATCGACAAGCTGCTCACCTATCACGACCTGTACGGCGTCTCCCGCGCCGTCTTCCAGATGGGCTTCGGCGGAGTGCCGCAGCAGACTCACCTGGAAGCCATCGAACGCTTGGGCACCGAGGTGGCGCCCGTCATCCGCGCCGAGATTGCCTCCCGCGAATCGGTGAACGCATGAGCCGGCCCCTGCGCGTCGTCGTCGTCAATGGCAGCCCCACCCAACGCTCAAAGACAATGGGCCTGGTCAAGCTCATTACCGAGTCACTGTCGCAGAAGCTTGCGATTGAGGTCCACCAGACCAACGTCTACCACCTGGGCCCTTCCTTCACCGGCGCCATCTCGCGGGCGGATCTGGACCCGGCGGTCGAGGCCGAGTACGCCGCCGTCGAGTCGGCTGATCTGCTGATCGCCGCGACCCCCGTCTACCGCGGCTCCTATGCGGGGATGTTCAAGCACTTCTTCGACCTGGTGGGGCAGTACTCGCTGACAAACACGCCGGTCATCCTCGTCGCCACCGGTGGCAGCGACCGGCATGCACTCGTCATCGAGCACGCCCTCCGCCCACTGTTCGGGTTCTTCCAGGCCGCGACCATTCCCGTGGGCTTCTACGCGAACTCCGGAGACTTCGACGGCGACCTGGTGCTCAACGCTGAGGTGTACAGCCGGATCGAGGTCGGGCTGGGCGATGTCATCGATAGCCTGCACCAAACCGTCAACCGGTGAGCAAACTAGACATTCGATAAGGAAATTTCCACCACCGGCGCCCACCTTGACCCACTCGGTCCGGATTGCTCACCGGACAGAGGGGTCGCTGACCGCTGCATCGGTATTCGGCTAGAGTTATACAGGTGAGGAATGGCCTACGGAACCCCGGTGTAGCGTGATTGACGACGCCGAGACGGACTCCCGGCGCCCCACCACCGCCCCCGCCTTTGTCCTTGCACAACTGCGCCGTGCCATCATCGCTGGCGAACTGCTGCCCGGGCAGGCGCTCCGGCAGGACGCCCTCGCCGAACGCTTCGGGGTCAGCCGTGTCCCCCTCCGTGAAGCCTTCAAGGTGCTGGAAGGCGAAGGGCAGGTGGTGTACGCACCACACCGCGGTTACAAGGTGGCCACCCTTTCACTCACCGACCTTCTCGAGGTGTACCGCATCCGCGAGATCCTCGAGGCTGAAGCCGTTAGAGTCGCGATCAGGCGGTCCGACGACGGCGTCGTCACCCTGCTGAGAGCGGCAGCCCAGGAAGTGGAGACGGCGAGCGCGGCCGGAGACCTGCTGACCATGACCGAGGCCAACCGGCGGTTCCACTTCCTGATGGTGACTTCAGCCCGGATGCCGCGCCTCGAAAAACTGATCCAGGTGTTGTGGGATGCCACCGAGACCTACCGGTTCGTGTACTACGGCGACGAGGCCAACCGCCACCGGGTCGAGAATGAACACCAATGCATCATCGAAGCTTTCGCCGATCGCGATGCCGACCGGGTCATCACCCTGCTCAACGAACACCGCAGCCATGCTGTCGACGCACTGAGGACCTTCCTGAACGGGAAGTGACCCTCGTCACGAAATATTTGTGATCCCTGTTACATTCTGACCGATAATTGGATACAGTATCCAAATGATCTGGTCACCGCCGCGCTCCTTGACGCTGCTCGCACCCTTGTTGCCCGGGGTACCGAAGTGCCAGCAGCCACGTTTCGGGAACCACTTCGATGAGTGACTGGCTCGGTCTGGGTGGCCAACGGGTCTTGGTCGCTGGTGCTGGCGGTATTGGCAGCGCCTTGGCTGGAGCCTTTGCCGACGAGGGAGCCCGCGTGGTGGTTGCCGACGTGAATCCGGCCGGCCTCGCCGCCCTGGATCCTCGAGTGCACCCCCTCGAAATGGATCTCTCCACCACCGCCGGGTGCGACGACGCCGTCGCCCGCGCAGCCGCCGAACTCGGCGGACTCGACGTCCTGGTCCACGCGGTGGGCGTCAACAACCGGGTCCCACTGCTCGAAACCACCGACGATGACTGGGATCGGATGATCTCCATCAACCTCACCAGCGCCTTCCGCCTCGGCCGGGCCGCCGGCAAGCTCATGGTCGCCGCCGGCTACGGGCGCCAGGTCTACTGTTCCTCGGTGTCGAGCCTGCTCGCCCACCCGGACCACGGCCCCTACGCCGCCAGCAAGGGCGGCCTGAACCAGCTCCTCCGCGTGATGGCCCGCGAATGGGCCGCCGACGGCGTCACAGTCAACGCCATCGCCCCCGGCTACGTGGAAACCGAACTCACCCGCGGTCATCTGGACAAACCGGGCGTCCGCGAACACTACACCTCACTCGTCCCCGCTGGCCGGCTGGGCACCACCGGCGATCTCACCGGCCCCGCCCTCTTCCTTGCCTCCCGCCAGGCCGCCTTTGTCACCGGCCATGTGCTCTACGTCGACGGCGGGCGGACCCTTGTCTGAGCAAGAGTGGGCTGAGCAGGAGTCAGTCGAGCGCCAGCCGGCCGAGAAGGCCGACGGCGGCCGCTTCCCGTTGCTCGCGCCGGGGGTGCTCGACGACGATCAGCTCGCCCTTTACAACACGATCGCCGGTCCCCCCCGTGCGGGCGGCCCCTTCCTGGTGGTCGACGACGACGGCCACCTGGCCGGGCCGTTCAACGCACTGCTGTACGCCCCGCAGATCGGCCAGGCCGTGCAGGCGCTGGGCGCAGCGCTCCGGTTTGGCGGGAAACTGCCCGCCCGCACCCGTGAACTGGTGATCTGCGCCGTCGCCGCCGAACGCTGCTCAGCCTACGAATGGTATGCGCACAGCAGGGTAGCCCTCACCGTCGGCATCACCCCGACGGAACTGGAAAACCTCCGTGGGGGTTTCGTCCCGACTGAGCTACCCGACGACGAACTCTCGGCCCTGACGTTCACCGCCGCCCTCCTCAACGGGCGGGCCGTCTCCGATGTCGACCATGCAGCCGCGCTCGAGCACCACGGCCACGAAGGCATCACCGAGCTGTCCATCCTGGTGGGCTACTACCGGGCCCTGTCCGGGCTGCTCGCCGCCGGCGACGTCGGCGCACCAGCGGCCAGGGCGCCAACCGCCCCCCATTCTCAACCTCCATCACACATCACCACCACCACTAAGGGAGAACGTCCATGACCACCTCACCACTGCACCGTCGCAGGGTCCGGCTTNTTGCCGCCGCTGCACTCACCGTCCCCGCACTGTTCCTGTCCGCCTGCGGCAGCCCCGATACCAGCGGCGGAGACAGCGGCGGCGGAGACGCCAGCGCCGCAGCCGACGGCGGCACCCTGTCTATCGCCACCGGCGGTACCGGCGGCGGCTTCGCCACGATGATCCGCGACAACGTCGAGGGCTACGACGCCACGGTCCAGGAGACCAACGCCTCCGTGGACAACATGCTCCTGATCGAGAACGGTTCAGCCCAGCTGGCCTTCGCCGTCGGTGACGTTGTCTCCGACGCCGTCGAGGGCGTCAACGACTTCGAGGGCAACCCCATCGAAATCTGCTCACTGGGCAACACCTACAACAACTTCATGCAGGCCGTCACCGTTGATGGCACCGGCATTGAGGGTGTCGCTGACATGGAAGGCAAGGTCGTCTCGGTCGGCGCTCCCGGCTCGGCCACCGAGGTCGCCGCCCTGCGTATCCTTGAGGCCGCCGGCATCGACCCCGAGTCAGGGGTAGAACGCCGTCAGCTCGGCGCCGCTGAAACCGTCGCAGCCCTGCGTGACGGCACCATCGACGCTGGTTTCTGGTCCGGCGGCCTGCCCACCGGTGCGCTGATCGACCTCGCCAGCGACAAGGACATGAACCTCCTCAACATCGGCGAGTACGCCGAACAGCTCTCCACCGAATACGGCGACTACTACGTCGAGGAAGACATCCCCGCCGACACCTACGAGGGCCAGACCGAGGCAGTCTCAGCGATCGCCTCACCGAACATCCTCGTAGCCAGCCCGGAAATGGACGAGCAGCTGCAGCAGGACATCACCGCGGCGATCTTCGACAACGTTGAAGCCCTCACCCAGGTGCACCCCGCCGCCGTCGAACTGGATGCCGCCACCGCAGGGGACATCGCCTACGTCGAAACCTGCCCCGGCGCCCAGGCGTACTTTGACGAAAACGCAGGCTAACCACTGATGCGCAAGCCCGCCGTCGTCGTCGCCGTCCTGGTGTGCCTTGGCACGCTGGGCGGTGGGGCGTTCGCGGTTGCTGCCCAGAGTGTCCCCGAACGGGACGCTCCCGGGCGCAGCATCGTGATCACCAACGACGACGGCGGGCTGGCCTCGGTTCCCCTTCCCGGGGATACTTTCGCGGTCAGCTACCGCAATTCGATTTACGGAACCATCGCCGAGGAACGTTACACGGTCCTCCCCGACGGCAGATTCCGGCTCCACCAGATCGCCGCCGACCAGCTCGCGGTGCTCGAAGAGTATTACGGTGTCCCCGGCGCCCCCACCCCCGCGGACCCCAACGACCGGCGGAACTTTGTGGTCGAGCCCGACCCAGCACACCCCGCCGTGTTCACGGACCTTTCTATTGCCGCCACCGATCTCGGTGAACGCACCCTCCACCTGCCCGGAACAGCGCCCGTTTCGCTGTGGGACATGGTCGACGACGATCAGCCCTTCATCCTGCTAGACATCAAGGAGACCCCATGACCGAGCGAATTGACGGCGACGGCGCCGTCAAGGCCGGCAAGCTGCACCGCCCCACCCCCGACGAGGCGATCGATCCGAGCCGCCGCGACGAAGCGCGAATACCCGACGACGCCGAGATCAACCCGATCGATCGCAGCGACGAGATCGATGAAGACGCGCTGATCGCCGAGTTCGAGGCGGAGAAACCCGCCCGGCAGCTGGCGGGTCTTCCTGCCCTGGTGGTCAAGGTCGTTGCCGGCGGCATGTCGGTCTTCGCCCTGTACTGGGTGTTCAACCCGATGGCGACGCAGTTCTATCTGCCAGCGTTCCTGATGGTCGGGCTGTCCCTGACCTTCCTGGTGTACCGCGGGTGGGGCCGGTCGGATAAGGCCAAGGAAACCGGAAAATCCGATAATCCACACATCCTGGACTGGGTATTTGCTGCCATCGCCGTGGTGCCCTTCGCCTACATCATTTCCGACTGGGACTCCTTCTTCCGCCGCGCCATCAATCCCACCTACCTCGACCTGGCCATGGGCATCATCGCCATCCTCGTGGTCCTGGAAGCCGCCCGGCGGACCGTCGGTATCCTGGTGCCGCTGGTGGTCGTGGGATTCTTCGCCTACGCCTACTGGGGCCCGTACATTCCGGCGCCGTTCAACACGTCGTCGTTCGACTGGATCCGGCTGGTGGGCCACAACGTGATGGGCACTCAGGGAATCTTCGGGGTGCCCACCGACGTCGCTGCCACGTACATCATCCTGTTCACCATCTACGGTGCCGTGCTCGGCGCCTCGGGTGCCACCAAGTTCTTCATCGACCTCTCCTTCTCGGCGTTCGGCCAGTCGAAGTCCGGCCCCGGCCGGACCGTCACCCTGGCGGGCTTCCTGCTGGGTACCGTGTCAGGTTCCGGCGTGGCCACCACCGTCACCCTCGGTGGCATCTCCTGGCCGCTGCTGCGCAAGGCCGGTTACCCGAAGGAACACGGTGGTGGCATCCTGGCCGCCGCGGGTATCGGCGCGATCATGTCGCCTCCAACCCTCGGCGCTGCGGCGTTCATCATCGCCGCCCTGCTGGGCGTGTCCTACCTTGAGGTCCTGATCTGGGCCACCATCCCCACCCTGCTCTACTACTTCGGCATCATCCTCGCCATTGAGATGGACGCCCGCCGGTTCAAGACCAAGGCAGTGGAGATGGACATCAAGCCCGTCGGCAAACTGCTGCTGCGCTTCGGCTACCACTTCAGCTCCCTGATCGCCATCGTCGCCTTCATGGCCATGGGCATGACCCCGTTCCGGGCCGTGGTCTTCGCCACGGTGCTCGCCTTTGTGCTGAGCTTCTTCGACCGCGAGTCCTGGATGACCCCCCGGCGGATCTGGGATGCCCTGGCCACCGGAGCCACCGGCGCCCTCTCCGTCATCCCCGTGATGGCGGCGGCGGGCCTGATCGTGGGCATCATGACCCTGACCGGTCTGGGCCTGAAGCTCGCCAGCATCATCGTCGACTTCGCTGGCGGCAGCCTCCTGCTCACCGCGATCTTCTCGGCTACCGCGGTCATCCTGCTGGGCCTGGCGGTGCCGGTCACGGCGAGCTTCATCATCTCCTGGGTGATCATCGGCCCCGCCCTGCAGGACGTGGGCGTGCCGGGCTTCGCCGCGGCGATGTTTATCTTCTACTACTCGGTCCTCAGCGAGGTATCGCCCCCGACGGCGCTCTCGCCGTTCGCCGCGTCGGCCATCACCGGCGGCAAACCGATCAAGACCATGTGGCTCACCTGGCGGTACACCCTGTCCGCCTTCCTGGTGCCGTTCATCTTCGTCCTCTCCGGCTCGGGTGTTGGGCTGCTGCTCCAGGGCGGCGTCGCTACCGTGGCATTGGCCTTCTCCGTGTCGATCCTCGCGGTCGCAGCGCTGGCCGTCTCCACCGGTGGCTGGCTCATCGGCCCGGCCCGCTGGCCGGAACGGGTCATCCTGGCCATCGGGTCCCTCCCGCTGCTCACCCTCGATCCGCTGAACATTGGGATCGGCATCGCGATCATCGCCGTCGGTGTGGTGGTGCACCTGATCGGCCGGAAACGGCACCCGTATGATCCGGACGCCGAGCCGGCGGAAGCAGACTCAGCCGATTCGGTTGAGTCGGTTGATTCGGCAACGAGGACGGCAACGTCGGCCACCTCCTCGGGGGCCGGTGCGCACCGGGCGTCGTCCACCGCGGCAGGCACCTCGTCGCCGAAGAGTGTTGCGTCGTCGAAACCCACCACGGGTCCCGCCGCTTCATGACCAAAGCACCGTCGACGCACGCAGCGGTCACCATGCTGCAGGCCGTCTCCGTCACCACCACAGGGGTGCTTCCTGCCTTCCTGCTGGGTGCGTTGGCGGTGCAGATCCGTGGGGACCTGGACATTGGTCCAGCGGAAATGGGGATGGCTGCGGCCACTCTCTTCACCGTGTCCGGTGTACTGGCCCGCCCGTTGGGCGGGCTGGTGCAGCGCATCGGCGCCGCGAAAGGCATGGTCGCCTCGGCGACGCTCGCCGCCGTCGCCCTGGCCGGGGCCGGTCTGGCGCCGACGTTCGCGCTGTTGATCGTGGCCCTGTTTGTCGGTGGGCTGGCCAACGCGATGGCCCAACCGTCGGCAAACCTGGGCATTTCCCTGGCGGTCAATCCGAACCGGCTGGGCCTGGCGTTCGGCGTCAAGCAGTCCTCCATCCCGGCTGCCTCGATGATCGCCGGGATCGCCGTCCCGGTGATTGCCCTCGCCGTGGGCTGGCGGTATGCGTTTCTGCTCGGCTCGCTGATGGCCATCGCGATTGCCGTGTGGGCGTTCTTCAGCGCACCCGGCACCCGCCCGACCCAGCCCGGAGAAACCCCCAAGGCGGACCGTGGCACCCCCAAGGGCGGGTTGGTGATGCTGAGCGTGGGCGCCGGGCTTGCCGCCGCGGCGGCCACCTCGCTGGGCGTGTTCCTGGTGGACTCGGCGGTGCAATCCGGGATGGCGCCCGGAACCGCCGGGCTGCTGTTCGCCGGCGCGGCGCTGCTGGGCCTGGTGATCCGCATCCTGCTGGGCCTCGCCATGGACAGGTACCCGCACCGCAGCCCGCTCGTACTGATCACCAATCTCCTCGCCACCGGGGTGATTGGGTATTTGCTGCTCGCCCTGGGCACCAGTTCGCTGCTTTTCGTGCTCGGTGCGCTGTTGGCCTACGGCGCCGGTTGGACCTGGCCGGGCCTGGTGCACTTCGCTGTGGTCCGCGACAACCGAGCCAACGCGGCCACCGCCACCGGCGTCATTCAGACCGGGCTGTCCCTGGGTGCCGCGGCCGGGCCGCTGCTGTTCGGGCTGCTGACCGCCGCCACCTCGTATGACACCGCCTGGCTGGCCGCCGCCGTCGTCGCCGCCCTGGCAGCCGTGACCTTCACGGTGGCTCGCCGCATGATCCGCCGGTCGCGGGCACTCACCGCCGCCGCGCCGCCGGCCACAGACCACACCTTGACCCCAATGGAGGAGAAGAGATGACACCCACGCGTTTCGCAGTGGTGGGAGGTGGCATCGTTGGTGCCGCCGTCGCCCGCCGGCTGCTGCAGGTCCAGCCCGACGCCCACGTCACCGTGCTGGAGAAGGAACCCATCCTTGCCGGACACCAGACCGGCCGGAACTCCGGCGTCGTCCACGCCGGACTGTACTACACGCCCGGATCGTTGAAGGCGCGGCTCTGCCGGCAGGGGGTGGACATGCTCAAGGAGTACTGCGAAGAGAAGGGCCTGCCCTACGACGAGTGCGGCAAGGTCCTCGTGGCCCGCAACCCCGTCGAGGAAGGCCGGCTCGGGGACATCATGGACCGCGCGGTCGCCAACGGTGTGCCGGGCGTGCGCCTCATCAACAAGGACGAGCTGCTGGACCTCGAACCCCACGTCAAGGGCACCTCTGGCCTCCGCTCCCCGCACACCGCGATCGTCGACTACGGCGCGATCACCCGCTCCCTCGCCAAGGACGTCGAGGCCGCCGGCGGCACCGTCCACACCAACTTCGAGGTCACCGCCCTGACCGAACGCGCCGGGCAGACGGTGGTCACCGGCAAGCACCACGGCGCCGAAACGTCCGACGCCTACGACACGGTGATCGTCTGCGCCGGACTGCAGGCCGACCGGGTGGCGAAGCTCGCCGGCGACGACGACGACCCCAAGATTGTGCCCTTCCGCGGCGAGTACTATCTGCTGCGCCCGGAACGCCGGCATCTGGTCCGCGGGCTGGTGTACCCGGTACCGGACCCCCGGTATCCCTTCCTTGGCGTGCATCTGACCCCGACCACCGACGGCGAGGTGATGGTGGGCCCCAATGCGGTGCTGGCCCTCGCCCGTGAAGGCTACAAGTGGTCCACTATCTCGCCCCGCGACCTCAAGGACGCGGTGATGTACTCGGGATTCCGGGCCTTCGCGAAGCAGCACTGGCGCACCGGTGCCGCCGAAATGCTCGGGTCGCTGAGCAAGCGCCGGTTCGTCGCCGAAGCGCGCAAGTACGTTCCCGAGATCACCGCCGACGACGTCGTCCCCGGCCCCCGCGGCATCCGCGCCCAGGCGCTGACCCGCGACGGTTCCCTGGTGGACGATTTCCGGATCACCCGGCAGGGCTCAGTGTTGTCCGTAAGGAACGCGCCATCGCCCGCCGCCACCTCCTCGCTCGCCATCGCCGAGCACATTGTCTCGCTGGCACTCGACCGCGACTCCGACCGAAAGGACACCTCATCCCTGTGACTACGCACCCTCTGACAACTTCCCCTGTTTCCCCGCTCGCCAAAGGCCTCTGGGGCGTGCTCGCCACGCCCTTCTCCGGCAACGACTTCGCCGTCGACACCGAGTCGCTCCGCAGCGAGGTCCGCCTCTATACCGGGCTGAACGCCACCGGCATGGTGGTGCTCGGAGTGTTTGGCGAGGGTGTGTCCCTGGACACCGCCGAGCAGACCCTGATCGTGACGACCGTCGCCGAGGAAGCCGGTGACACTCCGTTGGTGGTCGGCCTGTCGGCGCGGTCGACGGCGGTCGCAGTCGAGCAGGCGCGCACCGCGGTCGCCGCCGCGGGCAGCAACCTCGGTGCGCTGATGGTGCAGGCCAATAGCGCCAACCCCGAGCTGCTCGCCGCGCATCTGACGGCGATCAACGAGGTCATCCCCGCCGGGACCGGCGCCGGGATTGTGCTGCAGGACTATCCGGTGGCTTCGGGTGTGAAGATCAGCGCCGCACAGATTCTGAAAGTGCTGGAGCTCTGCCCGTTCATCAGCGCCGTGAAATCCGAGGCGCCACCCACCGCCGTCCCCATCGCCGCGCTGACCGCCGCCACCACGGTGCCGGTCTTCGGCGGGCTGGGCGGAGTCGGGCTGCTCGATGAGCTGGCCGCCGGTGCGGCCGGCGCGATGACCGGGTTCTCCCACCCGGAGGGCCTGCAGGCGGCGTTGACCGCGTTCAACGACGGCGGTTTCCCAGCCGCCCGGGCCGCGTTTGCCCCGTGGCTGCCGCTGGCGAACTTCGAGGGCCAACCCGGCATTGGGCTGGCCCTCCGCAAGGAGATCCTGCGCCGCCGCGGCATCATCGCCGACGCCGCGGTACGCCCGCCGTCCCCCACGTTGCCGCCGGCACTCGCCGACATGATCGACGCCCACCTTGATGCTGTGAAGGAGATTGCCTGATGGATACCGGACTCAAGGGGAAGAACGTGCTGGTACCGGGCGCAAGCTCGGGCATTGGCCTGGCCATTGCCCAGGCACTCGCCGACGAGGGCGCCAACGTGGTGCTCGCCGCCCGCCGCGAGGACGTGGTGCAGGCCGAAGCCGCCAAGCTGCCCTCCGCCGTCGGGATTGCGATGGACCTGACCGACGACGGCGCCCCCGCCGCCCTGGTCGAAGCCGCCGAGCAGGCCTTCGGCCCGATCGATGTGCTGATCCTCAACAGCGGCGGCCCACCCCCTGGCGGTGCGGCGGATGTCAGCGACGAGCAGGCCCTGGCCGCGGTACACCAGTTGCTGCTGCAGCACATGAGGCTGACCAACCTGTTGCTGCCCGGCATGCGCGAGCGCGGCTGGGGCCGCATTGTCGCCGTCGGCTCCAGCGGCGTGCAGCAGCCGCTGCCCAACCTGGCGCTCTCCAACATCGGCCGGGCCGGGCTGGCTGGCTACCTCAAGACCCTGGCTGCCGAGGTGGCGGCCGACGGCGTCACCGTGAACATGGTGCTGCCCGGCCGGATCGACACGGACCGGGTGGCGTCCCTCGATGCTGCGGCAGCCAAGCGGACCGGCAGCACCCCGGACGAGGCTC
>NZ_ASZW01000164.1:0-5875 GCF_000468215.1 Arthrobacter sp. CAL618
CCCGCCGGCCGGTACGGTGCGCCCGAGGAGTTCGGCGCCGTCGTCGCCTTCCTCGCCAGCGTCCCCGCCGCGTACGTGACGGGCGAACAGGTCCGCTGCGACGGCGGCCTGGTCCGCGGCTACTAGCCCACCCGCAATTTCCTGACTCTCTCGTTCCCTATCCTTTAACCATTGACAGAAAGAAGCGCTGACCATGCATTTGGCCTCAGTACGCGAAGGCGGCGACGAACTCGCCGCGGTGATCCACCCCGAGCGCGGCGTCGCGCTGGTCCGTGACCTCATCCCGGGCTTCACCGGCGACCTGTTGGAGCTGCTGGCCACCGATTCGCTGGCAAAGCTGGAGTCGTTCGCCGACTCAGCGGACACCGACGTCTTCCGGGACCGCGACACGGTGACATTCGGCGCCCCGTACCGGCATCCGCGGATGCTGTGGGGCATTGGCCTGAACTACGTCGAGCACGCCTCGGATCTGTCCGAGGGGGTCCCGGACGAGCCGGCGTCGTTCATCAAGGGCGATCACACCATCATCGGTCCGGGCGAAAACATCACCATCCCGCACCAGAGTGTGCGCACCACGGCCGAGGCGGAACTGGGGCTCGTGATCGGCAGCTACTGCCGTGACGTGGAGCCGGAGGACGCGCTGTCCTATGTGGCCGGCGTCGTCACCCTGCTGGACCAGACCGCCGAGGACATCCTGGAGAAGAATCCCCGGTTCCTCACCCGGTCCAAGAACTTTCCCGGCTTCTTCTCCTTCGGGCCGGAGATCGTGCCGCTGTCGGAGGTGGCCGACGACGCCGGGTCGCTGGCCGCCGTCGAGGTGTCCACCGTGATCAACGGCAAGGTGCACCGCAGCAATGTGGTCGGCAACATGAGGTACTCCCCCGAGTACCTGGTCAGTTTTCACAGCAAGGTGATGCCGCTCTACCCGGGGGACATCATCTCCACCGGCACGCCGGGCGCCGTGCACATCAGGGCGGGTGACGTGGCGGAATGCCGCATCCCCGGCGTCGGGGTGCTCAGCAACCCGGTGGTCGACCAGACAACCAGTGTTGGTCAAGAAGACAGTGCTCATCAGGAAGGCAGTGGCGTCAGTGAGTGACACCCCCGACGACGGATTACCGGCCGGCCCCCTGGACGGCATCAAGGTGGCCGACTTTTCCAGGGTGCTCGCGGGACCGTTTGCCTCGATGATGCTGGCCGATTTCGGGGCCGATGTGATCAAGGTGGAAAGCCCGTCCGGCGATGACACCCGCAGCTGGACGCCGCCGGTGGACGAGTACGGGGTGGGCACCTATTTTTCCAGCGTGAACCGCAACAAACGGTCGGTGGTGTGCGACCTGACCACTCCCGAGGGGCAGGCGGCGGCACTGGAGATCGCGTTGACGGCCGACGTCGTGATCGAGAACTTCCGTCCCGGCATCATGGAGCGGTTCGGGCTGGATTACGAGTCCCTCATCGACCGGCGGCCGGACCTGATCTACTGCTCCATCACCGGGTTCGGCAGCACCGCCGGTGCGCACCTGCCGGGCTATGACCTGCTGGTGCAGGCCGTCGGCGGGCTGATGAGCGTCACCGGTGGGCTCGATTCCGAGCCCAGCAAGGTGGGCGTGGCCCTGGTGGATGTGGTGACCGGGCAGAACGCCGTCGTCGGGATCCTCGCCGCGCTGCGGTCGCTGGAGCAGACCGGGGTGGGCCAGCGGGTGGATGTGAACCTGTTGTCGTCGCTGCTGTCGGGGCTGGTGAACCAGGCGTCGAGCACGCTGGCCACCGGTGAATCCCCGCAGCGGATGGGCAACGCGCACCCGAGCATCGCGCCGTACGAGACGCTCCGGACCGCCGATGGCCCGCTGGCCGTGGCCGTCGGGACCGACAAGCAGTTCGCCGGGCTGGTCCGGGTGCTCGGTGTGCCCGAGCTTTCCAGCGATGAACGGTTTGCGGGAAATTCGAACCGGGTGGCCAACCGGGTGGTGTTGAAGTCCCTGCTGGAAGAACAGCTGGGCTCCAGGTCCGCCGCCGAGTGGTCGGAGCTGCTCAGCGTCGCCGGTGTGCCCGCGGGGAAGGTGAACTCGATTGTTGAGGCGCTGGGACTGGCGGACACGCTGGGTCTCGCCCCCGTCGTCGAGATCGCCAATGCTGACGGGTCGCGGACCAGCCAGCAGGTCGCCAACCCCATCCACCTCTCCGGGACCCCCGCCCGGTACCGGCGCCCGCCGCCCCTACTCGGCGAGCACAATGGTGCCGCCTTTGACCTCCCCGCCGTTCCAGCGTTGCAACACCTACAGTGAAAGCAGGATCCCCAGTGACTTCCTCAACCGTTGAAAGCAGCACCATGACTGACATGTCAGACCTGATCGGTATTGAAGGCCTCCTCTCCCCCGAGGAAATCAGCCTGCGGGACACCGTGCGGTCCTTCGTTGACAGCGAGATCAAGCCGAACATCGCCCAGTGGTACGACGACGCCGTCTTCCCGATGGAAATCGTGCCGCAGATGGCCGAGCTGGGCCTGCTCGGCATGCACATCAAGGGCTACGGCTGCCCTGGTAAGTCCTCGGTGGAGTATGGGTTGGCCGCGATGGAGTTGGAGGCCGGCGATTCGGGTCTGCGGACCTTCGTGTCGGTGCAGGGTTCGCTGGCTATGAGCGCCATCTACAAGCACGGCTCGGAGGAGCAGAAGACCGAGTGGCTGCCGCAGATGGCTGCCGGGACCGCGATCGGTGCGTTCGGGTTGACCGAGCCGACTGCCGGGTCCGACCCCGGCGCCATGCAGACCTTCGCGAAGCGCGACGGGTCGGACTGGATCCTCAACGGTGCCAAGCGCTGGATCGGCCTGGCCTCGGTGGCGAAGCTCGCCATCATCTGGGCGATGACCGACGACGGCGTCCGCGGCTTCGTGGTGCCCACCGACAGCCCGGGGTTCGTGGCAACCCCGATCAAGCAGAAACTCTCCATGCGGGCGTCCATCCAGTGCGACATCACCCTGACAGACATCCGGTTGCCGGAGAGCGCGATGCTCCCGAACGCCAAGGGGCTGCGTGGCCCGTTCGAGTGCCTGAACGAGGCGCGCTATGGCATCATCTGGGGCGCTATGGGTGCGGCCCGGGACAGCTACCTCACCGCTCTGGCCTACTCGCAGGAGCGTCTGCAGTTCGGGAAGCCACTGTCCGGTTACCAGCTGACGCAGGAGAAGCTGGTGAACATGGCGCTGGAGATCAACAAGGGCACGCTGCTCGCCCTGCAGCTCGGCCGGTTGAAGGACGCCGGGACCCTGCAGCCGTACCAGATCTCGGTGGGCAAGCTGAACAACTGTCGCGAGGCGATTGCGATCTGCCGTGAGGCGCGGGCGATGCTCGGCGGCAACGGTGTCACCCTGGATTACTCGCCGCTGCGGCACGCGAACAACCTGGAGAGCGTCAGGACCTATGAGGGTACCGACGAGGTCCACACCCTGATCCTGGGCAACCACATCACCGGCGTCCCCGCGTTCCGGTGAGCGAAGCCGCTGCCCGTGCTTCTTCAGCTTCCGGCGGTAGTTCCGCCACCGGCATCCGCAAGGGCCTGACCAACTACGGGGACGCCGAGTTCTCGTTGTTCCTGCGGAAGGCGTTCATCAAGGGTGCCGGGTATTCCGACGACGCCCTGGACCGGCCGGTGATCGGGATCATCAACACGGGCAGCGGGTTCAATCCGTGCCACGGCAACATGCCGGCGCTGCTGGAGGCGGTGAAGCGTGGGGTGATGCTCGCCGGTGGGTTGCCGGTGGACTTCCCCACCATCTCCATCCACGAGAGCTTTTCGCAGCCGACCAGCATGTTCCTGCGGAACCTGATGTCGATGGACACGGAGGAAATGATCCGCGCGCAGCCGATGGACGCCGTGGTGCTGATCGGCGGCTGCGACAAGACCGTGCCAGCCCAGCTGATGGGTGCTGCCTCGGCGGGGGTGCCAGCGATTTCGCTGGTGACCGGATCGATGCTGACCGGCGGCTACCGGGGCGAACGGGTGGGCGCGTGCACCGACTGTCGCGCGTTCTGGGGCAAGTTTCGTGGCGGAGAGATTTCCAAACCAGAGATCGACGACGTGAACTCGCGTCTGGTCGGCAGCGTTGGCACCTGCTCCGTGATGGGGACGGCAAGCACCATGGCCTGCCTGACGGAGGCGATGGGGATTGCGATGCCGGGTTCGGCGTCTGCTCCTGCGGTCACGGCCGACCGGGTGCGGATCGCCGAGGCAACCGGGACGCAGGCTGTTGCCCTGGCCGCGGCCGGGACGAAGATGGACACGATCCTGACCCAGGAGGCGTTCGAGAATGGGCTGCGGGTGCTGCTCGCCATCGGCGGCTCCACCAACGCGATCATTCACCTGACCGCGGTTGCCGGTCGGTTGGGGATCCGGTTGTCACTGGAACAGTTGGACCGGATGAGCACGGAGACCCCGGTACTGGTGGATCTGAAGCCGTCCGGGAAGTATTACATGGAAGACTTCCATCGTGCCGGTGGCGTTCCCGCCGTCTTGCGGGAACTGGGTTCACTGATCCACCGGGACGTTCCGACCGTAACCGGCCGGACGCTGGGTGAGGAGATTGACGACGCCGGTCCGGGTTTCCCGCAGGACATCATCCGGCCGCTCTCCAATCCCGTGTATCCGGAAGGAAGCCTTGCGTTCCTTCGCGGGAATCTGGCGCCGGGCGGGGCAATCATCAAGCAGGCAGCCGTGTCGCCTGCGCTGCTGGAGCACACCGGCCCCGCTGTGGTGTTTGAGAATACGGCAGACCTGGCGGCGCGGATCGACGATCCCGATCTCGACGTCACCGCCGATTCTGTGTTGGTGCTGAAGAACATCGGTCCGGTCGGCGCACCAGGGATGCCCGAGGCCGGATATCTACCGATCCCGAAGAAGCTTGCCTCGCAGGGCGTGCGCGACATGGTGAGAATCTCGGACGGCCGGATGTCCGGCACCGCCGCCGGCGCAGTGGTACTGCACGTGACCCCAGAGTCAGCGGTCGGCGGACCCCTGCGGCTGGTGCAGACAGGCGACACGATCACCTTGAGTGTGAGCCGTCGGCTGATCCAGTTGGAGGTGTCCGATGCGGAACTGGCGCAGCGTGAAGAAGTGATGGGACCGGCAGCACCGGTGGTTCCGGAACGTGGCTACCGGAAGCTGTTCGTCACCGAGGTCACCCAGGCGGACGAGGGCTGCGACTTCCGCTTCCTGCAGGGCTAGTTGGCCAGTGGCTGGCGACTTGTCCGGTTACAGAGAATCTCCAAGCCTTGTTGCCAGTCCACCGACGCCCTACCCTAATCTCAGGTCACAGATTCCTAGGAGCCCTCATGAACGACATCCTTCCCGGCAGCCCAACCCGAGTGTGGACGTTCGTCTCAGGAGACTCCGCCCGCCAGGTAATCACCTGTGGGGCTGCTGCGGCGCAGGTCCTCTTACCCACGTTGTACGGTCCGCGCTTCAGGGGTGAAAACGCTCCGCCCAACGTGATCCAGCCAGCGCCCTACACCTTCACCGTCTGGTTTCCTATCTTCGCCTCCTCCATCGCCTACGCGGCCCACCAGGCACGCGGCCCGGCCAGCACCCGGGACATCTGGCGGGCAGCCGGGTGGCCCCTCGCTGGCGCGTTCGCCGCCACCGGCATCTGGGCGCCGCTGGTGCGATCCGGCAAGTTCTGGACCGGCCAAGGAGCGTTGGTGGCGATCGCTGTGCTCGCAGAGACGGGACGTCGCCGAATCGCTCAGGCCGAACTTAGGGGCGAGTTGAGTGCGGCCGAGATCATGGCGGCCGCCCCGGCAGCGGGAATGCTTGCGGCCTGGGGGCAGGCAGCCTGTGGAGTGAACCTGGCCGCCATCCTCGTCAGCAACCGTATTGTTCC
>NZ_ASZW01000164.1:5880-10764 GCF_000468215.1 Arthrobacter sp. CAL618
CGGGAGCCGCCCTTCTCGCAGGGCTCGGTGTACTTGGCACCAGGGCTGCCCTTGCACCGGAGCACACAAGCATCTCCTCCCGTTTTTACACCGGCACCCTTCTCTGGGCATTCGCAGGTGTGATCATTGGCCAACGTCGACGCTCCTGGTCCGCAGCCGCAACAGCGGCCGGCGCTGCCACCGCGATCCTCGCCGTCACGGCACGCAACCGTTCGGAACCCTCTTCGAGCTGACAGGTGGTCCCGGGGCTGTGCTCAAACGGCTCACCGCGGGGCAGTAGCCGATCCCCTACCTCAAGCAATGTTGCTTGAGTCTGTGGTTGTGCTCGTCAGCACGGCTGTTTGGCGTCCGGCCCGTCCAGTTCGTCGTCGTAACGGCGACGTGCCTGCTCGATGAGCGGCATCTGCTCGGCGACCCAGTCGAGCATTACCTCTACCGGTGGCCGGAGGGTCTTATCGAGCGGGGTGATGCTGTATTCAACCGCCACGGGACGTGTGGTGAGGAGGACGCGGCGGATGATCCCGTTACGTTCCAACCGCCTCAAAGTGGCGGTGAGTGACTTTTGCGTCACTGCCGGGATGCTGCGCCTCAATTCGCTGAAGCGCATCGGCCGCTCGCACAACAAGGAGCACTTCGATGGCCGTTCACCTTTCTTCCCCCAAGACACTCATGCAGCCCGTCCCTTACCACCACGTTGCTGTCGCCACAGGTACCCGACACGTGCACGTATCGGGCCAGATCGCGCGCCCGTCCAACGGCGAGCCTGTGGCCTATAGACGCTGTGACGGATGAAATCGGCTTGCCCCTCCCGATGCCGCCCGCATCCCTTATCGGCGTCGATTACCTCTTCGAACCCGACCTGCGTGTCGAAGTTGAAGCAACCGCCATTCTTGATAGAAATTGCCTGGTTGGCTGCGGCGCAGACCTCGCGGGGCGACTAACCAACCCGCCCATGAGCTGATCCCCTCCGCGTCACGTGGTGTTCCTTTCCTATCGGATCAGCGATCGGCATCACCGGGATGGTAGGAAGGGATCGCGTGTGACTGATTCGTGCACTCTTATGGCTCGCCCGGATGAGGTCTGCACCCATGCCGAACTGTGGACAAAGTTTCACCAGCTGTGTACCTATTGAAGGGCCGAGCGAGGCCAGCAGACCTACCACATCGGCCGGTGAATTCCAGTCCGGTCCCGCGCCGTCAGGCACATCCACATCCGGACGCGAACTTCGGAGGAACGTTTGAAACTCTTGCTTACGTCAGGCGGCGTGACGAACCCGAGCATTCACTCGGCGCTCGTGCAGCTTCTCGACAAGCCGATCGGCCAATGCCATGCCTTGGTCGTTCCGACAGCGCAGTGGGGCCACCCGATGTGCGGACCGGCATCGGTGCGGGGCCTGCTGGCCGCCGAGCCCGACTTCCGTCACTTGTCCGGCCTGGGCTGGGCTTCCCTTGGAGTTCTTGAGCTCACCGCGCTGCCCACCATCGGCCAGGAGCGATGGATCCCCTGGCTTCGAGAAGCCGACGCGATATTGGTCGACGGCGGCGACGCGACCTACCTGTCTCATTGGATGCGGGAGTCCGGACTGGCCGAGCTGCTGCCGTCATTCCCAGACACTGTGTGGGTCGGAGTGAGTGCCGGAAGCATGGTGATGGCGCCCCGGATCGGCGAGCACTTCGTCGAGTGGCCCTCAGCGCCGGACGATCGCACGCTGGGGGTGGTGGACTTTTCCATCTTCCCTCACTTGAACGCTTTCCCAACCAATACACCGGCCCACGCCGAGCGCTGGGCCGCCGACGTCGGATGCCCTGCCTATGCCATCGACGAGCAGACCGCCATCATGGTTGTCGGTGGCTCCGTAGAGGTGGTCTCCGAAGGGCAATGGAAGAAGTTCGGGTGATAGGTACTGGGAGTGTGAAGGGCCTCGGCGCCTTCAATACGGCTGCCATCCCAGCTCTAGTGTCCACAATCGAAATGGTCATGGAACCGGCCCTAAGGCCTGACGTCGCGTCAGTGGCAACTGAATGCTGGTGCCCGCAAGGCACCTGCATCGGCTGCCGTACCCAAACAACGCTTAGGCACCATCAAGCCGTACTAGGCGTCAGCTAGGCCTAAAATGGCCCACCCCTTCGGAGGCAGGGTCAGCGAACCACCCGGGATGTCGAGCCCGCCCGCGCCGGCCAGAAGTTCGCGCGCCGCGGCCGGAAGCTCCAGCGTGACCGAAGTGTCCTCAAGATTCATTGCCACGAACAGGGCCTGACCGGCGTCGTGCACCTCGTAGAGCAGCTGTTCGTTGTTGAGCGTATGCACCCGGGTCCGGGATGCGTGCACCCAGTGGTTCCGGCGCCGCAGCCCGATCAATTCCCTGTGCAGGGTATACAGCGGTTGCCCGACGGCTGAGAGGTCGGCCGGGGAAGCGGGGAAGGCAGGACGAATGTCGTCGTCACCCCCGGCGCGATCCTCCTTGATGCCCCGGTAGCCCTGTTCATCGCCGTAGTAGATCACGGGAGTGCCCGGCAGGGTGAACAGCAGCACCAATGCGTGGGCCAGGCGACCCGACGGCGCCAGCCGGCTCGCTATGCGCGTAACGTCATGGTTGCCGATAAAGGTCAGCGGCACAAAGGTGTCCAGAAAGCTGTTGTGGCGCTCCAACGCGGCGGTCAGCTCATAGAAGTTCGCTTCCGCAAGTGAACTCCAGATCGCCTTCCACAGCTCGTACTGGGTGACTGAATTAAGGTGCCCGGCGCGGACGTCCTCAGGATAGTCACCGTGGATATACTCCCCCACAAAATAGGCCTCTGGGAACTCCGAGCGGACATCGTCAAGGACGCCAGCCCAGAACGACGACGGCACCGCATAGGCGGCGTCGAGGCGCCACCCGTCGGCACCGCGGCGAAGCCAGTGCTTCATCACACCTGCCACAAAATCCACCACAGCGGGCTGTTCATGGTTCAGTGCCACGAGGTGGTGGTGGCCTTCAAAGTCTTTATACCCGGGTTCAGTGCCCGGCACCCAGATGTCAGGCCAAGAGAAGCTGAACCAGTCCGCCGTCGGCGCCCCCGGCCCCTGCTCGAGCGCCTGGCTGAAGGGGGAGAAAGAGCGGCCAGTGTGGTTGAAAACCCCGTCAAGGAGGACCCGGATCCCGCGCGCGTGGGCCTGCCTGATTAGTTCGTCGAAGTCGGCATCGGTGCCGAACCGGGGATCAATGCGGTAATAGTCCGTGGTGTCGTAGCCGTGGGTTTCGGAGGCAAAAACCGGGCCCAGGGCGAGGCCGGAAGCGCCCATCTCGACGATGTAGTCGAGCCACTCCACCAGCTGCGTCAGACCGCGCGGTGCGGGAGCCGGATCCCCGCCGTCTGTGTGGCGCCGATCGGCGTCGTCCGATGTATGCCGGGCCGATTTTTCGGCTCCAGAAAAGCCCAGCGGATAGACCTGCCACCACACCACGTGCTCTACCCAGTCCGGCGTCCTCATGTGTGCTGGTCCTTTCGCGTGGTGGAGTGATGCCTTCTACAGTCTGTCACCAGCAACCTTGACACCCGGAAATCCGTGGCGCCATCGCTCATCGTCAGTCTCCCCTGCGAGTCTTACGCAGCATCGCCCGCGCGCCCCCTCTGTGGCTGTCTCCAGGTGGTTGGGTCCCCGGGTAGGAGTCCAGTGATTATGTGAGTTTCGCATCCGATAATGGGTGCAGGAGGAAATTCACCGATATGGCACGTAGACATACCCCTGATCAGGTCATCGCGAAGGTCCGGCAGGGCCAGAAGATGCTCAACGATGGACGGCCGATGATTGAGGTCGTGAAGGAACTGCAGGTTACCGAAGCGACCTGGTACCGGTGGCTGAACCAATACGGTTCCGAGCACAACGCCGGCCAGACCAAAGCGGTACGGGAGCTCGAGAAGGAAAACGCCCGGCTGAAGAAGCTGGTTGCGGAGAAGGAACTGACCATCGACATACTCAATGAGGTGGCGCGGGGAAAATTTTGAGCCCGGAACCTCGGCGGCGTGCGGTGCGCATGGCGCAGGAGAAGTTCGGGGCGTCCGAAAGACTCGCCTGCAAGATCCTGGGCCAGAACCGTTCCGCGTTGCGCAAGGGGCGGCCGGTCGCGAGCTTCGAAGACCACCGGCTGCGGGTCGATCTGAGGGCTGTTGCGGGGAAGCATCCGGCGTGGGGGTGGCGGAAGGCGCGCTGGCACCTACTCAGCCAGCCAGCCTGGCATGGGGTGGCCTTGAACGCGAAGCGGGTGCGCCGGCTGTGGCGACTCGAGGGACTTACCTGCAAGCCCAGGGCGCGAAAGAAGCGACGGACTGGGCCAGGGGCTGGTGAGCAGAAGCGGTTGGCTGCCCAGTATCCGATGCATGTGGTCAGCTTTGACTTCCAATCCGATGTGACCTCCTGCGGGCGCCATGTGAGATTCTTCAACGTCATCGATGAATACACCCGTACCGCCCTGGCCATCATCCCGCGGCGGTCTTTCACCGCGACGGATGTGGTCGCGGTGCTCGAGGACATCATCGCCGAAACCGGTGTCGTGCCGACGTATGTCCGCTCGGATAACGGGCCGGAATTTACCGCCGCGGCGCTGATCAGCTGGTGCCAAACCGCGGGGGTGGAGACCGCTTTTATTGACCCGGGGTCGCCGTGGCAGAACGGGTACGCCGAGTCATTCAACGCCCAATTCAGAAGGGAACAACTCACCGGGGAAATCATCGACACCCTGGCCGAAGCAAAGTACCTGGCCGATGAATGGAAACAGATCTACAATCATGAACGGCCCCATGGATCCCTCGATGGAATGACACCGTCGGCTTACTGGGAAAACTGGACCGCAGGAAACCAACTAGCTATCGCATAGCCACTGGACTGCTAACGGGGGCCCAACCA
>NZ_ASZW01000165.1:0-2652 GCF_000468215.1 Arthrobacter sp. CAL618
CGGGGCAGCCACTCTTTTGTGACGTAGTTGCGGGGCAGCCACTCTTTTGTGACGTAGTTGCGGGGCAGCCACTCTTTTGTGACGTAGTTGCGGGGCAGCCACTCTTTTGGGGGAAGTGACACCGGCTAGGCGCGCTTTTCACGCTCCAGCAACGGCCCCGCCGCGTAACCGATGACGACGCCGACAGCCACCTCCCCGGCAATCAACAGGCCCACCCACAGCGGGTTGGGGCCCAAATCCACTAGCCGGCCGAGGCCTAGCGACGCATGAGACACCCATGCGACCACCCCGGCTGCAACACCGGCGGTCAGTCCAATCAGGGCGGCGGCCGCCAGGGTCGACAGACTTGCCGTAAACCACCGCCTTGCCACCTTGATTTCCAGCCACTCGTCGAGGTGGTTCTCGCCTTCCCGGAAGAACCACCAGCCGGCCAGCAGCCCCGCCAGAACCGGGATGGCGAGAGCCGCCAGCCCGTATTCGAGGGTGCCGGGCGGCACAGCGCCGAGGACCGGGATGGCTGGCAGCGGTCCGGCGCTGGTCGTCAGCGGAGAAATGGCGCTGCCGGACCCCAGCGCAAACCCTGCACCGGAAGCCCAGGAAAGGGTCCACACCACCAGGTTGGGCAGGAAGCCGAGCTGGGCCAGAGTCAGGGCGCTCCCGCCGACAATCCCTGCATCGAGGCGCTGATAGACGGTCGCCATTTCTGCCCAGCGCAGCCCGAGGGTGACGGCCAGCAGTAACGCCGATAACCCCAGGGATACCACCAGCGCAAGGAATCCGGACCTCAGGCAGGCCCAGGCGTAGGATCCGGCCCACCGGGAGCTCTGGCTGGTTTTCGCCAGCCAGGCGGCGCGGTCGACGCCGATCAGGCGGCTCCACGCGCCCGCCTCGCGGTACGCGCCAATCACCAGCCCCAGCCCGGCCGACAACAGGGGAATCAGGGCGCCCGCAGCAAGCGGGACAGTCGCTTCAGCCGTAGCGCAGAGGTAGGCAACGCCACCCCCCACCAGCGCGTAAATCCCGAGGGCACCCAGGAGCGCCTGCCACAGCTGATCGGAGTAGGAGGCCCGCGCCAGACGCCGACCGGCCCGCCAGGCAAGCAGGAACGGGATCAGGGTCAGGCCCAACGGCACGATGGAGAGGATCCCGGTGGTTCCCACGCCGTCCGGATTGGCCGGTGCGAAAGTCACTTCGAGAGGCACTCCGTGGATGAGAAGCCACGCCTGGCCGCCCAACTGCAGCATTCCGGTAGGCGTCCGATCGGCGAATCCACCCGCCAGCCATACGGCGGCCAGGGGAACCAGGATCAACAGAGCGGAAATCACTGCTGCCTGGGCCAGCTCGAACACACCCTGCAGCCACAGGGGCATGGGCAGGGCACGCCGACCGGGCACACGGAGAGGAAGTTTCATCTCTTCAATGGTGCCACCGGCAGCTGCCTCGGAGGTTCAGCGACTCGGTGCCACGCCCCGGTTCAGCCGCACCAGGTCCGCGCCCTAGAGCAGGAGATCCAGCAATCCCTTGACCAGCGCAGCCGTGGCGCCGAAGAAAGCGATCACAATCACAAATAACCGGGCATGGTCGTCCTTGATGAACCGGGAGAGCTTCTCACCGGCGAAGATTCCGACGACGATCACAACGCCGATCGCCGACCACATCCACCATTGCAGCGCGGGGGCATCGGTGGGGTCGAGACTGAGCTTGACCGCGAGGGTGATGAGCCCGATCACCACGAAAAACGGCTGCAGAGTTGCCGCGAAAGGGCGTTGCGGCCAACGGGACAGCAGGGCGTAGGCGCTGACGGCGGGACCGCCCACACCAGCCATTGCATTGGTGAGGCCGGCGGTGAGCCCCGCAACTGCCTTCGGCGCATTGCCGCGCACCACCACCGACGAGCGCTGCAACACCAGCGACACCGACAGCGCCACCAGGACAACGCCGCCAACCGTCACCGACAGCGGTGCCGATGGGAGCATCACCGCGGCAATCGAACCGGGAATCGAGCCGAAAACGGAGGGGATGACCATCCACCGGAACATGCTCCAGTCGATGTCCTTCCAGACCCTGCCGACAATCAGGGCAGAGGACACCACCCCGCAAATATTGACCAGCACCACTCCCTCATGCGGGCCCAGGATGATCACCAGGAACGGCGCGATGAGCAGGGCGAAACCCAGGCCGGCGATCCGCTGGGCAATTGCTCCGAGCAGGATGGAGAACAGAACGATGAAGAAGATACCGGTTGCCACAGATGACACAGTACGCCTGGGCAACTGTATTTGGAGTTTCCATGACGGCCGCCCGACGTCGACCGCTAGGCTGGT
The DNA here is from genome assembly GCF_000468215.1 of Arthrobacter sp. CAL618. Classification (NCBI taxonomy): domain Bacteria; kingdom Bacillati; phylum Actinomycetota; class Actinomycetes; order Micrococcales; family Micrococcaceae; genus Arthrobacter; species Arthrobacter sp. CAL618. Next base: position 2,325 of record NZ_ASZW01000165.1, read on the forward strand.
GAAATGCCTACAGCTACTACGGCCCTGCACATTGCTGACTGGCGTCAGCAGGTATTCGAGCTCTACGGGCAGGTGCGCGAGAGCGCGCAGGCCGGTTCGCCGTCGTCCGCGCATGACCTGTGGCGCGCGGGCCGGGACAAGCTGTTCGCCAGCCATCCCGCCTCCCCGCTCGACGCGACGGCTGTGGCCGCCTTCGACGGTCTCGCGGTGGCCCCGTACCAGCCGGAGTACCGGTTCGAGGCAGTGATCGACGACGACGGCGTGGGCGAGGAAATGGACGTCCCCACCGGCACGGACGGTACGGTGACCTTCCATCGGCTGGGCACGG
>NZ_ASZW01000166.1:0-12310 GCF_000468215.1 Arthrobacter sp. CAL618
GCTGTTCCTGCCGTTGCGCGACGGGTCTGCTGGCACGGCCGGCGGGACCTACGGCGGTGGCCGCTACGTGCTGGACACGGTGAAGGGTGCACACCTTGGCGTTGTCGGCGAACGGCTGATCATCGACCTGAACTTCGCCTACAACCCGTCGTGCGCCTATGACGAGGCGTGGGCCTGCCCGCTGCCGGGTATCGACAACCGGGTGGACACCGAGCTGCGTGTCGGGGAACTGTACTCCACCTACTAGAGGTCCAGCCAGACAAGTCTGCCCGGTCGTGGGCAGGCTTTATCATGGAGCTAAGACACCTGACAACCCTCTGGAGGCTCACATTACGGACACTGCCGCCCAACACGATATCTACTTCGGCGCGCCGGAGCCGGTCAATGAGGCCGAAGTCCTTGAGTCCGCGTCGCGCGACGCCGTCGCACGATTCAACGACCGCACCGACATCACCACCGTCAAGCGCCGGTTCACGCTGATCAACCAGAACACCACGCCGCACCAGGCCATGGTCGAGGATCTGTTGTTCATCCGCGCCGCGCTTGAGGACGCCGACATCGAGTACCTGTTGGTGCGCGGAAATGACGAGCGCCCGGTCATCGCCATCGATCTCAAGTTCCGTGAACGCCTCCGGGAGGCCCTGGTCACCGCCTGCAAGAACGAGCCGTTCTACTCGCGCACCGTCGACACGAAGCGCCGGACCACCCTGCTGGTCACCGATGGCTCCCTCTCCCACAGCGGCAAAGCGCGGATCTTCCGGCTGTTCCGCCCTCGGATTGAACCGATCGGCGGCCTGTCCTTCGGCCCCTCGGCCGGTGTGCAGATTGAACTCTGGAAGCTCGACGGCGACACCATCGAACTGCCGGTCGAGAATTCATTGACCCGCCGGACCCTCCCCTCCTCCGAGGTGGTCCGCGGCTCAGTCGAGCGACACGGCCTGATGTGGCCCACCATCGACAACATGTTCGCGGACCATGCGACGGATATCGACTTCGAAATCGATCTGGTCTTCTCCTGGGTGGACGGTAGTTCGCCCGAATACCAGGCAGCCAGGGCGGCCCGGATGAAGGACGCAGTGGTGGGCGAAGGCGACGACCATGAGGCCAGGTTCCGCCAGATCAATGAACTCAAATATGCCCTGCGATCGGTCTACATGTTCGCGCCGTGGGTTCGGCGGATCTTCATCGCCACCGATTCGGAGTGCCCCGAGTGGCTCGCCGATCACCCCTCGGTCACGCTGGTCCGCTCGGAGGAACACTTCAGGGACACGTCGGTGCTCCCCACCCACAACTCGCAGGCGGTCGAGAGCCAGCTGCAGCACATTCCGGGTTTGTCGGAGCACTTCCTCTATTCGAACGACGACATGTTCTTCGGCCGTCCGGTATCTCCCGAGATGTTCTTCTCCCCCGGCGGGATTACCAAGTTCATCCAGGCTGACACCCGCATTGGGTTGGGGGACAACGACGCCGAACGGAGCGGCTTCGAAAACGCCGCGCGGGTCAACCGGAGGCTACTGCACGACCGGTTCGGCCGGATCACCACCCGACACCTTGAGCATACGGCTGCACCCTTGCGCCGCAGCGTCCTGCTGGAAATGGAAGAGGTGTTCGCAGCCGAGTTCTCCGCGACCGCAGCCTCACGGTTCCGTGCCAAGGACAACATTTCGGTCACCAACTCGCTGTACCACTACTACGCGTTGCTGACCGGCCGGGCCGTCACCCAGGAATCCGCCAAGGTGGCCTACATTGACACCACCATGCGGTCGGGGCTGCGCAGCCTGAACAAACTGCTGGATAAACGGCATACGGACTTCTTCTGCCTCAATGACGGGAGCTTCCCCGAGGTTCCCGCGGAGGAGCGAGCACACCTGGTCACCGACTTCCTGGAGAAGTATTTCCCCCTCAAGGCGCCCTGGGAAAAGTAGGTACCGCGAGGTGTAGGGCCGGAGCGAGGTGGGGATCGAGCTGAGAAGGGTTCAGGCGATACCCGACCGTCCGCCAGCGAGCCGGTGCCTAGGCCCCGGTGAGCTGGCGCTGAGGTGTCGCGGCGGCGATGCGTACCCCGGCGGCGNGGCGTCGAGCCGGCGGCGTGTTTCCACGAGAGGCACGGTTTCCCCGACGGGCCGGTAGGCACCGATCGGGACCACCGAGTGGACGATCGTGTCGTCGTACACGTGCACCAGGTTGTAGGCCTGGGCGCCGTCCTGCCCGCGGGTGCCGCCGCCGTCGTACCCCAGATCCTGGGTGTAGCAGGTGGCCGAGGCCACCGACACCGGCACCCCGGCAAAGGTGGCGGTGGTCGAGTAGTGCAGATGCCCGGCCAGGATGCCGCGCACATCGGTGCCGCGGACGACGTCGGCCAGCTGGCGTTGGCCACGGAGTTCCACCAGGACCGATAGGTCCTGTACACACGGAATCGGAGGGTGGTGCAGGGCGAGCAGGGTGCCGTTGGGCGCCGGGGTCAAAAGCTCGTTGGCGAGCCACACCAGCTGCTCGTGGCTGAATTCGCCGTGGTGGTGGCCGGGGACCGTCGAGTCCAGGGTGATGATGCGCAACCCGTTGATGAGGTAGCTACGGTCGATTGGCGCTGTGTCTGGTGCCTGGTCGAGCAGACCGACCCTGAAGTTGGCCCGATCATCATGGTTGCCCATGGCCCAGATTACCTCCGCGCCAAGTTTGGCCGCAGCCGGTTCAACAATGGCGCGGAGCTTCGCGTAGGCATTGGCTTCACCCTTGTCGGCCAGGTCCCCGGTGAAGACCAACGCCTCGGGTCGGGCGCCAGAGGCCTCGAGTTCGGAGAAGATCTGACGTAACCGGGCTTCGCTATCCACCGCCCCGTACAGTGGCCCGGGCCCGCCGAGCAGGTGAGTGTCGCTGAGGTGGAGGATAAACTGCTGCGGCCGAGGATGTTCGGCCGTCCGGTAATTCATGGTGACCTTCTAGGTAGCTGGCGGTAACCGTTTACAACCTAATTGACCTCCATCAAAGCAGAGATCAAGCCAATAGCGGGTGAACACAGCCCGGCAAGTCGGATAACGCTACGGACCTCGTCCGGGACCCTGGAGAGACTCAACGCACTGGCAGCACTTACACAGCTTGTTGAACGACCGATAGTCATGGCTGGTTCAAGTATTCAAATGAGCCGGTACTGGGGCAATCTTCCTGGACCGCCGGGGCGAATAACACTTGAAGCCAACACGTCCAGCAAGGTAATTCCCCGCCAACGAAGGCGGAGCACAAGGAGATTCGATGAAATCGTTTGCATGTGGTGATGTGGTCCCCGGTTGCGAGGCCAAATGGGTGTGCAGCACCGACGACGAGATCCTGGCCCAGGTTGGCGCCCACGCGGCTGCAGTGCACGGTCTGACCACGGTGCCAGACAGCCTGGTTCAGTCTGTCCGCGGTGCCATCCAGCCGGTTAGTTGATGCCCGCAGCTAGCCCCTCCCAGGCCGGCAGCAGTGACGCGCCGGATTGGGAGGCGCTGCTGGCGCGTGCCTGCCGGGGCGAGGGACTGGCCGCGGCGTACCAACCCATCATCGACACCGCCCGCGGCATCGTTGTTGGCTACGAAGCCCTGGCACGTTTCCCGGGCTTCGGCGAGAAGAATCCCGAGGTCTGGTTCGCGGCCGCACGGCGACACGGCCGGGCCGCCGACCTCGAATCGGCCGCGCTCCGGGTTGCGCTCCAGGCCCGTCACAGTCTGCCAGCGAACTGTTTCCTCACCCTCAATGTTTCCCCAGAGCTGCTCACCTCCGAGAGCATCCGCAGCGTGTGGCGGGAGGAGGGGAACCTGGGCGGGCTGATTGTCGAGTTGACCGAGCAGACTCCCATCGAGTCCTACCTCGAGCTTGAGCCCGATCTGCACCAGTTGCGTGCCGCGGGCGCCCAAATCGCCGTCGACGACGCCGGCGCTGGCTATGCCGGCCTGCGGCATCTGCTGCAGTTGCGCCCCGCAATGATCAAAATTGACCGGGAGCTGATCCAGGACGTTGACCGTGACGAGGCAAAACGGGCCCTGATCGAGATGCTGGGGATTTTCGCCAGCCGGGTGGACGCCTGGATTCTTGCGGAGGGCGTGGAACGTTCAGAAGAACTGGATACCCTGGTCAGTCTCGGCGTCCCCCTGGTGCAGGGCTATTTGCTGGCCCGGCCGGGACCACCGTGGGCCGGACTCGACTTCGAGCTGGCGCATCGTCTCGCCGCCCGGCAGGTGGCGGATACGAAGACGGTGCTGCGCGACGTCGTTGAGCCCGCCCCCGCCGTGCTGAGCATGGCCCAGGCAATCGAGGTTTTCACCGCCGATCCCGGGCTGGCTGCGGCGGTGCTGATTGATGCTGATCTGCGGCCAGTTTCGCTGCTCACGCCCGATGCCGCAGCGCTGGGAGTTGTCAGTCAAGGACTGCGGGCGAATCTTGACACTCCCCTGGCTGCGGCCCTCGACCGGTCGGTCACCCGCGAACCTGCCCACCGGTTCGAACCAATCCTTGTCACCGACAACGCTGGCCGGTTTTCTGGGATCGCCCGCCTGGAACGGATGATCACCGCCCTCACAGCGAGCGAGCCCTAGCGGGCCCTAGCTGTCGGAGCCGAGCGGCCCCTCCGGCTCGGAGATGAAGCCCTGCTCCACCATGAAGTCGAAGGCGACGTCCGCGGGTTCTTCGCCCTCGACGTCGACCCGCAGGTTCATGGCCCGCAGCGCCTCGTCGGTCAGGGTCGGGGCAATTGCACCGAAGACGTCCTCAAGTTGAGGGTGCGCCTCAAGGGTCTCCGTGTAGAACACCGGTGCCGCATTGTAGGCGGGGAAGAAGCCGAGATCGTCCTCAAGGACCGTGAGATCGAGCGCGTCGATCCGCCCATCGGTGGCAAATACTTCACCGAAGTTGCAATCGCCGTTATCGGTAGCGGTGTAGACCGCTCCCGTATCGAAAATGCTGATGTTGTCATCGGGGACGCCGTCTGCTTGACCCCGCTCCATCCCGTAGTGGGCGAGCATGGGGTTCATGCCATCCGGGCGTGAGTTGAACTCCGCCTCGACGCAGAAAGTCCTTTCCTCCACCGGCAGTTCGGCGATTTCGGAGATGGTGCTGATGCCGCCGAGCTCCTCGACGGCCTCGCTGCGCACCGCGATCGCGTAGGTGTTGTTCAGGGGCGCGGTGTCCCCCCAGGTCAACCCGTTCTCCAGATCAGCCTCGTAGACTGCGGCGAACTGCTCCTCCTGGTTGGGGAACCCTTCGCTCATGCCAAGGTAGGTGAGCCACGCGGTTCCCGTGTACTCCCAGACCATGTCGGCCTGACCGGCGAGCACCAACTCACGCACGGGCTGGCTGCCGGGAACGTTGGTGAGGTCGGTGACATCGAATCCTGCCGCCTGGCCGGCGAGGACGGCAATCTTGCCGAGGATCAGCTGTTCGGTGAAGTTCTTGGAGGTGACGGTCAGGGGTTCGCCGTCGACAATTTCCGCAATGCTGCCAGGACCCGCAGCAGGGACGTAGGAGGTGGCTGGTTGCAGACCGCAACCAGTTGCCAGCAGCCCCGCGGACAGGACTGCCGCGGCACCGGCGGCACGCCGCAGCACCCGNCCCGCCGGGGCAGGGCGCGGTTGGGTGGTGTGGTGCTGGGAAGCATCAGAGTCCTTTCGGGCGGGCGACATGTTCGACAACGCGCCCAATCCAGTCGACCAGAAGGGCCAGGAGTGCCACCAGGACCGAGCCCACAACGAGGACGCTGACCAGGTTGAGGTTCACTCCGGTGATGATGAGAATCCCCAGCCCACCGCCGTTGATGAATGCCGCGAGTGCGGCGGTGCCCACGAGGAGCACCAGTGCGGTGCGGATACCTGCGAGCATGACGGGGACCGCCAGCGGCAGCTCCACTTTGAACAAGACGGCTGCGGCGCTCATCCCCATGCCCCGGCCGGCCTCGACGAGACGCTCATCAACCTGGTTGAGGCCAACCATTGTGTTCCGGAGAACGGGCAGCAGAGCGTAGAGGACCAGCGCGATGATGGCGGCGTCGAAGCCGAATCCCTGCCACGAGGCAAGGAGCACAATCAACCCGATGGCCGGGGCCGCCTGCCCAATATTGACGACGGCGAGCACCGGACCGGTGAGCCGTCGGAACGGCCCGCGGGTCAACAGGATACCAAGCGGGATGGCAATTACCAGCACGATAACCGCTGACACTGCCGTCAGGGCAAGGTGTTCAAGCGTGTAGCCGAGCAGTGAGTCTGGGTTGAGGGTGTTGAGTTCGGTCTCCGACAGGTCAGCGGTCAGAGCCCAGATGATCAGCGCGGCAAGCGCCGCCAGGATGCCGGCGAGCTGATAGACCAGCGGACGCCAGGAGGGCCCGGCGATATCCGCTTCGGCGGCAACGGCCAGAGGATTCTGGGCTGGTGCGGCAGCGCTCACTGGCCGGATCCCGTAGCCGGACGGGACGGCTCGCCGTCGTCGACGGAGCCATCCTGGCCCTCAACTGTCTGCAGCGTCCCGGTGTTGACGCCTACCGGGCGACCGGAAGAATGCGCTGAGCGGGCATGGGTGTGGGCGCGACCGATCGCGTCCATGATCGTTTCGACGTCGATCACACCGAGGAAGGTGTCGCGTTTCCCGGTCACCAGCGCGGCACCAGCGCTGGAGACCAGCATGGTGTCCAGTGCATCGTTGAGCGTCGCCCGGTCCCCGACGACGGGGAGTTTGGCGTCCCGGTCGTCGCTGACCCGGTCGATCCGGGTGAGCTGGCGGCGGGTGAGCCACTGGATTGGGCGGTTTTTCTCGTCGACGATGACGGCGTGGTCGTGCTGTGCCTGGTCGAGCCGTGAGAGTACGTCGCTGGCGAGGTCGCCACTAGTAGCGACAACCGCCTCGGCAAGGTCCACCTCATTGACGCGGGTCAGCGTGAGCTGCTTCAGCCCGGCACCTGACCCAATGAAGTTTTCGACGAATTCGTTGGCGGGGTTCGCGAGAATCCGTTCAGGAGTGTCGTACTGCACCAGCTGCGCGCCGTCGGTGAAGATGGCAATCCAGTCGCCGAGCTTCACCGCTTCGTCGAAGTCGTGGGTGACGCAGACGATGGTTTTCTGCAGCTCCGCCTGAATATTCAGGAGCTCATCCTGCAGCCGCTGCCGGGTGATCGGGTCCACGGCGCCGAACGGCTCATCCATCAGCAGCACGGGTGGGTCTGCGGCCAGTGCACGTGCTACCCCGACGCGCTGCTGCTGCCCGCCGGAAAGCTCCTTGGGAAAGCGGTCCCGATACTGGGCGGGATCCAGGGAGACCAGTTCCAGCAGTTCATCGACCCGCGCGGCGATCTTCTCTTTGCTCCAGCCGAGCATTTTCGGCACAATACCGATGTTCGTGGCGACACTCATGTGCGGGAACAGTCCACCGGCCTGAATGACGTAGCCGATCCGGCGCCGGAGGTTGTCCCCGTTAATGTCGGTGACGTCGTCGTCGTCGAGGACGATCCGTCCTTCGGTGGGCTCGATGAGCCGGTTGATCATCTTGAGTGTCGTGGTCTTGCCGCAGCCGGACGGGCCCACCAGCATGACGATCTTGCCTGCCGGGATTTCCAGGGTGAGACCGTCGACGGCCGGGGCATCCTGGCCCGGATAATGCTTGGTGACCTTGTCCAACAGGATGCTGGCCCCGGTAATACCGGAAGGTCCGGACTTCCCGGTGTTGTCGGTTGCTGTGGAAAGGGTCTCAGACACGGATACCTCGCGGGGTGGTTAGTCGGCCGAGGCCGATGAGCAGTACGTCGAGCACAAGGGCAAGAATGATGACGGCGATGACGCCGGTGGCAACTGATTCCAGCGCGTTGGCGCCGCCCAACCGGGAGAGCCCGGAGAAAATAAAGCCGCCGAGGCCGGGGCCGAGCGCGTAGGCGGTAATCGCGGCGATGCCCATCACCATCTGGGCAGACACCCGGATGCCGGCCAGGATTACCGGCCAGGCCAGTGGTAGTTCCACCTGCAGCAGGGTGCGGAACCGGCTCATGCCGATCCCCCGGGCCGATTCGACGATCGAGTTGTCAATCCCGGTCAACCCCACCACGGCATTCCGGAGGATCGGGAGCGCGGCGAAGAAGGACACAACGATGACGGCGGGAGTCACCCCGAAACCGAAGGGCGCGATCATCAGCCCGATGAAGGCGAATGACGGGATGGTGAGACCTACCGCTGAGACGCTGTTCGCAATCGACCTGAAGGTGCTGCTGCGGTAAACCAGCGCCGCGATGCCCACCGCGATCACGGTCCCGAGAATCAGGCACTGGACAACCAGGGAAAAGTGCTGCCAGCTGGCGAACAGGATTTGAGGCAGCCGGTCTCCAAAGAAATCCAACAAATCAATACCCTCTTCACATTGGTTACGTGTCAGCCTGCAGGCAAAATTCCGGAAAAGTCCGAGGCACGGTGAATTGGCCTCTTTTACACCCTACGCACATCAACATTAAGGAACCGTCACGCAGCGGTCACGATTGGCCTTCAATGTTGATGTGACCTGGCTCACTTTATCAGCACCGTGAGCTTCTTTCTGGCAGCTCCGTCTTAGGGACAGGTGCACTTGACGTGAGGGCACCCGTTTGACCGGACCATTGACTGATATCGATCAAGGAGCCACCTCATGACTACTCAGCCCCAGGACAAGACCCAGGCTTCCAAGCCGACCACCGCGACCGTCGTCGGGAAGAGCCCGAATGACGATGGCCGCGGCACCACTGCCATCGCCGACAACGTTGTTGCGAAAATCGCTGGCATCGCCGTTCACGATATTCCGGGCGTTTACGCCGTGGGTGGCGGGGCCGCCCGCGCTCTCGGTTCCATCCGTGACGCGATGGGCCAGAAGGACCACACCCAGGGTATTTCCGTCGAGGTCGGCCAGACCCAGGTTGCCGTCGACATCACCCTGGTCGTCGAGTATCCGCACCCGCTCAAGGAGGTCGCCGGCCAGGTTCGCGACGCCATCTACTCGGCCGTTGAGGACATTGTGGGCATGGAGGTCACCGAGGTAAACGTGACAGTCACCGATATCCACGTCCCCGGCGATGACATCGATGACGACGACGACGCCCAGACCGCACCAGCAGAATCGCGCGTCTCATGAGCCCGACCACCACCGGCATCGCCGTCGGCGCCACCCTCGCGTTGACTGCACTGATCTTCGGCTTCTGGGGTTTCGTCCTGGTGGCACTGTTCATGGCGATCGGCGCCTTCCTCGGCCGCACCGCGGAGGGGAAGCTTGACCTTGGCTCGGTGCTCGATGCCCTGCGGGGCAGGCGCTCCTCCTCATGACCGCGGCGACCCCGGCCAAGGCTAACCCTGCCCGGGCCACCCCGGCCGGGCTTAACGGGACCGGACGTAACGGGCACACCCGCGTCACGAAGGCGGCGCTGACCCACACCACCGAAGCCGTCGTCGCTGAGGTCTTTGGCGTCCCGCGCCGGGACGTGCGGGTCAGCCTGGCCGACGACGGCGGCGCCCTCGGGATGGCCGTGTCGGTGCCACTCCCCGCGCCCACCCTCCTCCAGGCTGCGCGGAACCCGCAGGCGGTAGAGCAGGGCGGAGGGACACTGTTCGAACGGGCCGAGAACGCCCGCTCAGGGATCCGGGCAGCAGCCTCTCGGGTGACCGGGTCGGAGGTGGGCCGGATCGACATCCGACTCACCGGCATCCACCCACCAGCGGAACGGAAACTGGCATGAGCGAACTGCTGCACACCCGGCGGCTCCTGCGCCGTGAGACCCATTCCTCCCGTGCTGGAGCATCGGTGACAGCCGCCGTCGTTGGCCTCCTGGGCTTGGCCTGGCTGGGAACCGAGGCTGTGTTGTCCCTGCTGGATCAGCCTCCGCTGGTCGCGAATCCTCCGTCGATGCTTCAGTGGGCGGCGGACCTGCCGGAGTCGACGCTCCCCTGGGGCCTGGCAGCAGCCGGCATCGGTTTGGCTCTCATCGGGTTGGTGCTTCTGCTGGTCGCCGTGACACCAGGGACCAAGGCGTTGCACGTGGTCGACCAGGACCGGACGGCTGTTGTCGTCGACTCGGAGGTGATCGCTGCCGCAGTGTCGCGGCGTACCCGGCAAGAGGCCGGACTGGACCCGGATCAGGTGTCCACCCGCGTCGACCGGCGACGCATCACGGTGGACGTCCGACCGACCAGCGGGTCGCCCCTCGATGAATCGACCATCCGGTCGGCCGTCGAGGATGAGCTGTCGGGATACGGGCTTCGTCCGGAGCCGACGGTTAGGATCAACATCAGGCACGAAGGAGCGTTGGGCATATGAGTTCCACACACCGCTGGTTGAACCGCACGCTGCTCGCTGTCCTTGGACTGATACTGGTGGCCGTCGGCGCGCTGACCGCCGCGGCGGGNGGGCCTCGTGCCGGACGTTGCCGAGGCCTGGACCTCGACCGGCGCCACGGCGGTCAACGGGCTCCCCGCCCTGTTGGCGTCCGCACCCCTGACCGCCGACACCAGTTGGTGGACCATCGCCGCGCTGGCGCTGGTCGTGGTGTGCGTTGCCCTGCTCATCGGGTGGATCGCTTCCCAGGGCGGCGGGCGGACCAGCACCGTGGGACGGCAAGGATCCGCAATGGGCAACACCACCGTAGAAACCTCGCTGGTGGCCGACGCGCTGCGGACCGCCCTGGAAGAAAACGGCCAGATCCTCGCCGTTGCGGTGTCCTCCTGGCGGGTGCGTCGCCAAACCGGCCTGCGGGTCAGGGTTCAGCCACGCCGTGGCGCCTCCCCGGGCGCCGTGGTCGCAGCAGCCAACGAAGCCATCGCCGGATTGGACACGCTGCTCGGCGAACGGATCCCCGTTCTGGTCAGTGTGCAGACCGGCGCCAGGACCCGGTTCACCCGCACCCGGAGAGTCGATTGACGGTCCCTGACCGTCCACGTCTCAACCTCGACGATGCGGCGGATTCGTTCCTGGTGGAGCGGGCCTCCGACGGCGACGTGTCCTCTTTCGAATCGCTCGCCCGACGCTATGGGCCACTAATGCGCGGGTATGCGCGCCGCCTTACCGGGTCGACGGCTGACGCCGACGACGCGGTGCAGGAAACCCTCCTCCAGGCCTGGAACCAGCTCGGCAAACTGCAGGACGGTTCGGCCGTGAAGCCGTGGCTGATGCGGATCTGCGGCCGCAAAAGCATCGATCTGATCCGGAAGCGCAAGAACACCGTCAACCTCGACGACGTCGAACCGTTTGACCACGGGCCCGGTCCCGAGCGGGCAGTCGAGCAGGACACCCAGATGCGTTCCCTGGTGGAAGCCCTGAAAAGGCTTCCACTGGAGCAACGGCAATGTTGGGTGCTGAAGGAAATGGGCGGGCAATCCTACGAGGACATTGCCAAGACGATGGACACCACGACCGACAGCGTTCGCGGTCGACTGTCGCGAGCACGCACCACCCTGATGAAGGAAATGGAGGACTGGCGATGAATAACGAGCTCCCTGACCCCGGTTGTGGCCATAGCCTCGACGAGCTTGAAGAATACCTGCGGACCGGACAGTCCGCGGCCGAGCAACACTACCTGCGGTGCCCCGAGTGCCAGGCCGGGCTGGCGGGGCTTCGCTCCCTGCAGCGCCTCAGCGGTCAGCTTGCGGCAGCTGACACCGAGCAGGCCGGATCGGCTGACGAGCCGTGGCTGCAATCGATCCTTGGCAATCTCCGGCTGGAAATGCGTTCCGGCCGGAGCATTCCACTGTCCAGCGAATATCCCGAGGACGCCTTCTTCGAAACCGAGGGGAGCCTGCTGGCTCTCATCCGGCGAATTGGTGACGACGTCGACGGCGCAACCATCGGCAAATGCCGGCTGCACGGCGACATCACCACCCCTGGCGCCGACGTCATGATCGAAGTGAACGTGACAGCCTTCTTCGGCTACCCGCTGCCGGCGATGATCGAATCCCTCCGATCGAGGATCGCGGCGATGATCAGCACCCATTCCGAGCTCAACCTCACGTCGATCGACGTGACCGTAACCGATGTCCACGAGCATTTCAGCCCAGCCCCGAAGGGAGCGGTGAATGAATAAGAACCAACTAGCCCTTCGCGTCCAGGAGATCATTGCTGGGGTGGAAGGAGTCGCTGGCTTGTATCCGGCGCGGTCGGCCGTGCTCGCCGGTATCGCGAGCACCCTCGGTGCCAACGAAACGGTGGTCGCGGTCGACACAGCCGATACCGGGCTGGTCATCAGGGCACGGATTGCAGCGCTGACGGGCGCCCCGGCACCCCGGCTGGTCCGCGACGTGGCCGCCGCGGTCCGGGCGGAGCTGGGCGGTCTTGCCGGTGACGCCCGGGCGGGCTC
>NZ_ASZW01000167.1:0-3824 GCF_000468215.1 Arthrobacter sp. CAL618
AACTGGCTCAACTGGCTCAACTGGCTCAACTGGCTCAAGATTGGTGACCCGGCTGACCTCCCGCGGTTTGGTGAGCAACCCGGTCAGGTGGGGTCAATCTGGCATCGGTGCCGGGAATGTTGACCACCGGCGTCCAGGTTCCTCACGACCCAGCCTAAAACCTGACCGCTGCTAGAGGACAGCCGCCCCGAACTGTAGCTGCGGGAGCTCCTCGAAGGCGGGCTTCGCGAACCAGTATCCCTGGAAGAGGCCGATACCGGCTGCCTTCAGGGTCGCAAACTCCGCCTCCGTCTCAATGCCTTCCGCGAGGACCGTGATACCGAACTCCCTGGACATGCCCACGATGCTGGACACAACTGTCTGCCGCGCCGGGCTGGTATCGATGCCGCGGATCAGCAACATGTCGATCTTGATCAGGTCGGGTTGGAAATCGACCAGAAGACCCAGTCCCGCGTGTCCGGCACCGAAGTCGTCGATGGCGGTGGTGAACCCATGTTTGCGGTATTCCGTGATGATGTTCGTGAGGTGGCCGGTGTCGGAGACCTCCTCGTTCTCGGTAAATTCGAACATGATTGACGACGGCGGGAAGCTGAAGCGGGCGGCGGCCCGCAGCGTCGCGCGAAGGCATGCAGCCGGTTCGTAGACAGCGTTTGGCATGAAATTGATTGAGAGCTTCAATTCCTCGCCCGCGGGGAACAGTCGTGAGGCCAGCTCGATGGCCTTGACCCGGCAATCCTGGTCGAAGCGGTACTTCTGCTCCGGCGACACCCTGGAGAGGACGTCGTAGGCGCCTTCGCCCGCGAAGCCCCTGACCAGTGCCTCGTAGCCCCAGACCCGACCAGCGACGGCGTCATAGATGGGCTGGAAGGCCATGCTGAAGTCGAAGTCCAAGGTTGACGATGTCCTGCAACCGTCGCATGCCATGGTCTAGGCGACCCGGGGGAAAATCCGGTCCAGTTCCTGAAGTTCAGTCTCTGACGGGACCCAGCACACAGCTTCGGCATTCTGTTGAATTTGCTCCGGTTTGGTGGCTCCGGCGATCACTGACGCGACGGACGGCTGGGCCGCCAGCCAGGAGAATGCTACCTGCAGTTCGGTCAGGTCACGGGCCCGGGCGAACGCTCCGAAGTCGGCCAGCTGGTTCCAGTCAGCCCCTTCGAGCAGGTTCGTCCGGGAGTGGGTCAGCCGGCTACCGGCCGGAACCTTCGAGGCACTGTATTTGCCGGTCAGCAGACCGTTCGCCAGCGGGAAGAACGGCAGCACGCCAATCCCATAGGCTTCGGCTGCCGGAACCACCTCGGCCTCGATGCTGCGCTCCAGCAGGTTCCAGTGGTTTTGCGCGGAGATGAAGGGCGTGTACCCGCCGAGCTGGGCAACAAACTCGGCTTCGGCGAGCTGCCAGCCTGCCCGGTTTGAATGGCCGATGTACCTGACCTTGCCGCTTTTGACCAGTGCGTCGAGGGCCGAAAGGGTCTCCTCGATGGGGGTCAGCGGGTCCGGTGCATGGAACTGGTAGAGATCAATAAAGTCCGTGCCCAGGCGCCGCAGTGATGCCTCGACCGCCTTCATGATGTAGCGCCGCGACCCCCTGGCACCCCAGTCCGGGCCGTTGGCACCCTTGAGGTCCAGTCCAAACTTGGTGGCGACCAGCACGTCATCGCGATTTTTGACCAAGGCTTTGCCGAGCATTTCTTCGCTCAGGCCAGGCGTCTTTCCATAGGAGTCCGCCACGTCGAAGAAGTTGATTCCCGCGTCGACAGCTGCGCCGATCACCGCGTTGGTGCCGCGCTGGGTTTCGGTTGGCGTTCCGGGGCGGCCCAGGTTGTTACATCCGAGTCCCACCACTGAGACGTTCAATCCGGAGTTGCCGAGCCTGCGATAGTCAGTCATGGCTCTACGCTACAACACCGGTTACCCGAGGCATCTTTCGGCGCCCCGGGTAACACCCGGCATCGACGAGGGGTCAGGCGAACCAGATACCGATTTCACGCTGTGCCGACTCCGCCGAGTCCGAGCCGTGGACGAGGTTCTGCTGTACCTTCAGGCCCCAGTCGCGGCCGAGGTCGCCGCGGATGGTGCCGGGTGCGGCTGCCGTCGGCTCGGTGGCGCCGGCAAGGGACCGGAATCCCTCGATAACCCGCTCGCCCTCGAAAATCGCAGCCACGATGGGTCCGCTGAGCATGAACTCGACGAGTGGTTCGAAGAAGGGCTTCCCAACATGCTCGTTGTAGTGCTCTTCGAGCATCTCGCGGCTGGCCGAGACCAGCTTGAGGTCCACCAGGGTGTATCCCTTGGCTTCCACCCGGGACAGGATGGTCCCGGACAGTGCGCGGGACACGCCGTCGGGCTTGATCAGTACAAGAGTGCGTTCAGCGCTCACAGAAGTCCTCCAAAGTGTTGGGTATGGCCAGTGGAACTCTACTAAACTTATCCTGCGGGCTCTGACCCGCCCTCCGGGTTGGCCCGCTCCCATTCGGCCTGCTGGCGGTCCCGCTCGACGTTCTCGGCGTCGAGGCGGATGCCGGTACGAATCCCGTACAGCCAGGTCAGGGCGAACAGCACCCCAATCAGGAACATGGTGGGTTCGATGAACCCGGTCGCGATGATCACCAACTGGAGAATCCAGCCGATGGCAATGCCGTAGGGCTTGGTAAGGAACGCGCATGCCCCGACCAACGCGATGGCCAATGCGATCCCCACCGAGAGGATCAGCACCGGTGAGATGGTGTCGCGCAACAGGCCGAATGCGGTCAGGGTCGCGAACAGCACCACCAGCGCCTCGAGGGTGAGGACCACCGAGGCGAAGGTGACTTTGATGGAACGCCGTTTCTTGGGCATTCCGGGTCGCCATTCGCGTTGCGCCTTGGTCATGCGACGCTTTCGATTCTGCTCCATCAGAGTCAGCCTCACTTGCCCAGCAGGGTGCGGGCTTCCCCCACCACCGTGATGGAACCGGTGATCAGGATGCCCCCTGCGAGGTCGTTGTTTTCTTCGGCCTTCATGACCGCCCATTCGAGGGCGTCATCGAGCCGCTCGGCGATGTGGACGTTTTCCTCGGCGAAACCAGCCGCCAACGCATCCTGCAGGAGCTCGGCCGCGGGAATGGCGCGGGGCGAGGTTGACTGGGTCAGGCAGATGTCCTCGAGGATGCCACCGAGTTCCTCATGCAGTTCGGCCAGGATGGCCCCCGCGTCCTTGTCCTGGAGCACACCGACCACCAGGATCAGCCGGCTGAAGTCGAAGGCTTCCTTGACCGCCGCTGCTGCTGCCTTGGCGCCGGCGGCATTGTGCGCGGCGTCGACAATGATGCTCGGTGCGGTCCGCACCACCTCGATCCGCCCCGGCGAGGTCACGGTCCGCAACCCTTCGCGGACCACCGCCGCATCAAGTTCACGGGTCCCGCCACCGATGAATGCCTCGACGGCGGCGACGGCGACGGCGGCGTTCTGCGCCTGGTGCGCCCCGTGCAGGGGCAGCAGCAGTTCCTCGTACCGGCCGGCTATCCCGTTGATGGACAGCACTTGGCCGCCGACGCCGATCGTCCGGGTTTCAACCCCGAACTCAACGCCTTCGAAGCGGAACTCAACGCCGACTTCGCGGGCCTTTTCGAGGAGCACCTGGGCTGCCTCCTGAGGTTGGGCCGCACTGATCAGGAACCCGCCGGGCTTGATGATCCCCGACTTTTCCAGCGCAATGTCGTATTCGGTCTCGCCGAGGAGTTCCGTGTGGTCCAGGGAGATCGGCGTGACGACAGCAACCTGGCCGTCGCCCACGTTGGTGGCGTCGGTGATCCCGCCGAGGCCCACCTCGATGATCGCGACGTC
>NZ_ASZW01000167.1:3834-8613 GCF_000468215.1 Arthrobacter sp. CAL618
CGAAGACCGCGAACGCGAGAATGGTGATGCTCTCGAAGTAGGTCAGCCGGGGGTCGCCCGCCGCTTCCAGTTCGCCGTCGATGATTTCCAGGAACGGCCTGATCTCGTCCCAGATCCGCACGAAGGTTTCGTCGGAGACCGGTTCGCCGTCGATGCTGATGCGCTCGGTGACGCTGCTCAGATGTGGGCTCGTGTAGCGCCCGGTCCGCAGCTCATGCGCCCGCAGGATGCCCTCGACCATGCGTGCGGTCGACGTTTTCCCGTTGGTTCCGGTCAGGTGGATGATCGGGAACGCCTTGTTGGGTTCGCCGAGGATTTCCATTGCCCTGATCATCGGGGCCATCCGCGGTTCCATTTTGTTCTCAGGTGCCCGGCTCAGCAGTTCCGCGTAGACACTCTCCACCGAAAACTTGTCGAACACTGTGGGCGCCGGGCCGTTTGACTCCGAATCCATTGATTCTGAATCCCTTGGCTCTGAATCCCGTGGCTCTGGGGTCTGCTGGCTCATGAGTGCCTCTCTACTGTGACGGTAAACTCGCCGTCCGTTGGCGCAGCAGCGACAACGTGCAGTTCGTTGGTCAGCGTTTCCGCTTTGATGAGTGCCGCGTTCGATGTCAGGGCATCGACCAGGTCCGGTGCGACGCCAAGCGTGGTCACGATCCGGTCGCTGATGTGCAGGTCCGCGTCGCGGCGGGCCTGCTGGATGGCCCGGATCGCGTCCCGGGCCGCTCCTTCGGCGGCGAGCTCCCCGGTGACGACGGTATCGAGCACGAGGAAACCGCCCCCGGGCAGGAAGCCCACCTCGGCATCAACCGCTTCCGTGTTCGCCGTCTGTTCTGGTTTGGCCCAATCGGAACTTAAACGAACCACAACAGGTTCGTCCCCCCCTGAGATTGTGACTGTCCAATTATCAGGACCATAGCCGTCGTAGCGGTCAGCCTTGACCTCCTTGAGTACATCCTTCATCCTCTTGCCGAGAATGGGTCCTGCTTTTCGGGCGTCAATCTTAAGCTCGGTTCCAATTCCGTATTTCTCAAGAAGTTCAGGAGTTGGTGCAGCGAATTTGACCTGTTTGATATTCAGTTCGTCCGCGATGATACCTAGATAGTCTTCTGAAAGCTGCTCCCGCCCTATGTCAAAGACGGTGAGGTGGGCCAGCGGCAACCTGACGCGCAGGTTGGCTGCCTTCCGGAGGCTCGACCCGGTGGAGCAGATTTGGCGGGTGCGTTCCATCCGTTCCACGAGGTCGGGTGCCTCCGGGAATGCCGACGCCTCCGGCCAGTCGGTCAGGTGCACCGAGCGCCCGCCGGTGAGCCCACGCCAGATTTCCTCGGTGACCAGGGGCAGCAGGGGCGCTGCGGCCCGGCAGACCGCTTCGAGGCAGGTGTAGAGCACATCGAAGGCGTCGGCGTCCTCATCGAAGAACCGCTGCCGGCTCCGGCGGACGTACCAGTTGGTCAGCGTGTCCAGGTAGCGGCGCAGCGTCTCGCAGGCGTCGCTGATGTTGAAGGCATCGAGCGACGCTGTCATATCCCGCACCAGGTTTCCGGTGTAGGCGAGGATGTAGCGGTCCACTGGTTCGGCGAGGCGATTGGCCCGTTCGGGGCTGACCGTTTTTGCCTCGTAGCCGGTGCCGCCGGCTGCCGCGTTGGTGTAGAGGCTGAAGAAGTGCCAGACATTCCAGAGCGGCAGGATGACCTGCCGGACGCCGTCGCGGATGCCCTGTTCGGTGACGATCAGGTTTCCGCCACGCAGCACCGGGGAGGACATCAGGAACCAGCGCATGGCGTCGGCGCCGTCCCGGTCGAGGACCTCGGTGACGTCCGGGTAGTTGCCCAGGCTCTTGGACGCCTTCTGGCCGTCGTCGCCCAGGACGATGCCGTGGCTGATCACGTTGCGGAACGCCGGCCGGTCGAACAGCGCCGTGGAGAGCACATGCAGCATGTAGAACCAGCCGCGGGTCTGGCCGATGTACTCGACGATGAAGTCAGCAGGGTTGTGGGAGTCAAACCATTCCTGGTTCTCCATCGGGTAATGCACCTGGGCGAAGGGCATGGAACCGGAGTCAAACCAGACGTCCAGTACGTCCTCGACCCGGCGCATGGTGGACTGGCCCTCAGCTGGTGTGCGGGGGTCGTCGGGGTTGGGGCGGGTCAGCTCATCGATGAAGGGACGGTGGAGGTCCGGCTCCCCCGCCTTGTTCAGCGGCAACCGGCCGAAGTCCGCCTGGATCTCGGCGAGCGAGCCGTAGACGTCGGTCCGCGGGTAGGCGGGATCGTCGGACTGCCAGACCGGGATGGGGCTGCCCCAGTACCGGTTCCGGCTGATCGACCAGTCCCGGGCGTTGGCCAGCCACTTGCCGAACTGCCCGTCTTTCACGTTCTCGGGGATCCAGTTGATGCCCTGGTTCAGGTCCACCATCCGGTCCTTGATCTTGGTGACCTCCACAAACCAGGACGACACAGCCCGGTAGATCAGCGGGTTGCGGCACCGCCAGCAGTGCGGGTAGCTGTGCACGTAGCTGGCCTGACGGACCAGGCGTCCGCTGTCCTTCAGCACCCGGCTGATGGGCTTGTTCGCGTCGAAGACCTGCAGTCCGACGATGTCGGCGAGAGGCCCCTGCCCGTACATCGGGAGGAAGCGCGCACCTTCATCGACTGAAAGAATGACCTGGATGCCAGCCTCCTCGCAGATTTTCTGGTCCTCTTCACCGTAGGCGGGTGACTGGTGCACAATGCCGGTGCCGTCGGTGGTGGTGACGTAGTCGGCCACGAGGAACCGGAAGGCGTTGCGGTAACCGCCCTGTTCGGGGTCGGCCAGGTAGTCCCAGAGCGGTTCGTAGGCCAGGTCCGCGAGCTCGGCGCCCTGCAGGGTGCGCTCGATGGCGGCTGTCGCCTCTTTCGCTGAGGCGTAGCCGAGGTCCTTGGCGTAGTTGCCCAACAGGTCAGCGGCGATGAGGAAGCGGCGGTCGTCGTCGGCCAGTGTTGGTCCGGCGGGAACCAGTGCATAGGCAATGTCGGGCCCGACGGCGAGAGCGGCGTTGGTGGGCAGGGTCCAGGGCGTGGTGGTCCAGGCGAGGGCCTGCACCCCGGCGAGCTCCTGCGACAGCTCGGTGCTGCCGGCCAGGATGGGGAAGGTCACGGTGACGGTCTGGTCCTGGCGGTCCTGGTAGACGTCGTCGTCCATCCGCAGCTCGTGGTTGGAAAGCGGCGTCTCATCGTTCCAGCAGTAGGGCAGCACGCGGTAACCGTTGTAGGTGAGGCCTTTGTCGTACAGGTTCTTGAACGCCCAGATCACCGACTCCATGTAGTCGACGTTCAGCGTCTTGTAGTCGTTGTCGAAGTCCACCCAGCGGGCCTGGCGGGNCGGGTGACATAGTCCTGCCACTCGCCGGCGTATTTCATCACTGAGGACCGGCAGGCGTCGTTGAATTTGTCGATGCCCATGGCTTCGATCTGCGCCTTGTCGCTCATGCCCAGCTGCTTCATCGCTTCCAGCTCGGCGGGCAGTCCGTGGGTGTCCCAGCCGAACCGGCGCTCCACGCGGTGGCCGCGCTGGGTCTGGTAGCGGCCCACCAGGTCCTTGGCGTAGCCGGTCAGCAGGTGGCCGTAGTGGGGTAGCCCGTTGGCGAACGGGGGGCCGTCGTAGAAGACAAACTCATTTGAGCCGTTCTCACCGTCGGGAAGGTCTGCGCTGCGGGCGTCGATCGACGCCTGGAACGTGCCATCTGCGTCCCAGTACTTGAGGATCCGTTCCTCGATCTCGGGGAACCGCGGGGACGCCGAAGAGGAGGAGGCAGCGCCAGCCGCGCTGTCATGGCTGGTGGCCTTGGGGTAGATCTGTGGCATGTTGTTCATCCTGTAGGCAAGGTGTGGTTCAGTTACCTGCGAGGACGCGTCCAACAATCGGGTCAGCCTGCAACCCGGGTGCCAAACCCGCGGTACCACCTCACTTGCCGCCAACGAGACATATCTTCTCGCGGCTGCCACTTCGTGACCGCTATGACGGGCTTACCCGTCCGGTTCTACTAGCCTGCAGCACGAAGGACGTACGACAGGGGTTCTTCCGGAAGCTCACCGGTGATGGCCGGGTCAAAGCTGTTGCACCTAGTCTAGCGGAAACTGACCGGCCCGCGCGGGGCGCCAATGCAGCTGGGACTACTGGCTCCGGATCACCTTGTGCGCTGCGGCCTGCGCCAGCGGGCGGACCACAATCTCGTCGAGGTTCACATGGTGGGGCACCGTCACCGCGTAGACGACGATATCCGCCACGTCCTCGCTGGTGAGTGGCTTTTCGACGCCGTCGTACACCTTTGAGGCGGCGTCTGCACTGCCCAGCCGGTTCAGGGAGAACTCCTCGGTGTGCACCATGCCGGGCAGCACCTCGACCACACGGACACCATGCTCTGCTTCCTCCAGCCGCAGCGCCCGGGTCATGGCACGCTGGGCAGCCTTCGCCGCGTTGTAGCCGGCGCCACCTTCGTAGGAGACCATTCCGGCCGTCGACGTCAGGTTCAGGACAGTGCCGCCATCCGTCTGGCCCCTGAGCATGGGGAGAAACGCTCGGGTCATCTTCATCGTGCCCACCACGTTCGCCTGGTACATCCAGTCCCAATCGGCAGTCTTCGCGTCGACCAGCCGGTCGGCGCCGCGGGCACCGCCGGCAATGTTGATCAGGGTGTCAGCACCACCTGCGTCGGCGACGGTGCCCAGAAGGCGCTCGACGTCGTCGTCCTCGGTGATATCGGTGGGCACCGCGATGGCCCCGGTCTCGGCGGCC
>NZ_ASZW01000168.1:0-2796 GCF_000468215.1 Arthrobacter sp. CAL618
ACCCGCCACCCCTGGGCCGCGAGCAGGCGGACCGTGGCCTGCCCAATGCCGGTGCTGGCTCCGGTAACAACTGCTGCTCGCTGCGCTGGCGTGATCTGGGTGGAAGTCATGGATCCAACTTATCGTGAAACAATTGCCGGTATGGCTGAACACACTCCGGGCACAGACACGCCCGCAACAGTAAATGTCCCTGACAAACCGGTTCTTGAGGGTCTCGAGTCCCGGCTCGCCGCACAGTGGCGGGCGGATGGTACCTACACCTTCGACCCCGAGACGTCCCGGGCGGAGGTGTATTCGATTGACACTCCCCCACCCACGGCATCAGGTTCGCTGCACGTAGGCCACATGTTCTCGTACACCCAGACCGACGTCGTCGCCCGGTATCAGCGGATGCGCGGCAAGAACGTGTTCTACCCGATGGGGTGGGACGACAACGGTCTGCCCACTGAACGCCGCGTCCAGAACTACTATGGTGTGCGCTGCGACCCGTCGGTCGCCTACGACGCCGGCTACACCCCTCCCGCTGAGCCGCCCAAGAACCAGCGCGACTTCGACGCCGTCTCGCGCCGGAACTTCATTGAGCTGTGCGAGGAGCTCGCGGTCCAGGACGAACTGGTGTTTGAAAACCTGTTCAGCACCCTCGGCCTCTCGGTTGACTGGAACCTGACGTACCGCACCATCGACGACACGTCCCGTGCCGTCAGCCAGCGCGCGTTCCTGGAGAACCTCGCCGGCGGCGACGCGTACCTTGCCGAGGCTCCCACCCTCTGGGACGTCACGTTCCGCACGGCAGTGGCACAGGCCGAACTCGAAGACCGGGAACAGCCGGGCGCCTACCACCGGATCGCGTTCCACACCCCCGGTGGGGAGAAGATCTTCATCGAATCGACCCGCCCGGAACTTCTGCCCGCCTGCGTGGCGTTGGTGGCGAATCCCGACGACGAGCGGTACCAGCACCTGTTCGGCACCACTGTCACGTCGCCGCTGTTCGACGTTGAGGTTGAAATCAAGGCGCACCCGCTGGCGAAGCCCGACAAGGGCACCGGCATTGCCATGATCTGTACCTTCGGTGACCTCACCGACGTCATCTGGTGGCGTGAGCTGCAGCTGCCTACCCGCGCCATTGTGGGCCGCGACGGCCGGATCCGCTCGGAAACCCCCGAGTGGATCAGCACGGAGAAGGCACAGGAAAACTATTCGGCAATCGCCGGGAAGACCGTTTTCAGCGCCAAGGAAGGCGTCGTTGCCTTGCTGCGCGCCAGCGGGGAGCTGGAGGGCGAGCCGAAGAAGGTGGTCCACCCGGTCAACTTCTACGAGAAGGGCGACAAGCCGCTCGAGGTTGTCACCAGCCGCCAGTGGTACCTCCGGAACGGTGGCCGCGACGAGGCCAAGCGGGAGAAGCTCATCCAGCGCGGCCGGGAGATCGACTTCCACCCCGCGTTCATGCGGTCCCGGTACGAGAACTGGATCGAAGGACTCAACGGCGACTGGCTGGTCTCCCGGCAGCGTTTCTTCGGCGTCCCGATTCCGGTCTGGTACCGCCTCGACGCCGACGGGGAGCCTGACTACGAGGCTCCGATCGTGCCGACCTACGAGTCCCTTCCCGTGGACCCGGCAGCCGAACCGGCTCCCGGCTTTGAGGAGACCGCCCGCAACCAGCCGGGTGGTTTTGTCGGCGAGAACGACGTGCTGGACACGTGGGCGACGTCGTCGCTGACGCCCCAGATTGTGGGCGGCTGGCCGAAGAACCCCGACCTGTTCGCGAAGGTCTTTCCGTTCGATCTTCGGCCGCAGGGCCACGACATCATCAGGACCTGGCTGTTCTCGAGCGCCGTCCGCGCCGATTCGCTGCAGGATTCGGCACCGTGGCGCCATGCCGCGCTGTCCGGCTGGATCCTGGACCCGGATCGCAAGAAGATGTCCAAGTCCAAGGGCAACGTGGTGGTCCCCACCGACGTGCTCGAGGAATTCGGGGCCGACGCCGTCAGGTACTGGGCCGCCTCAGCCAAGCTGGGCGCCGACACGGCCTATGAGATTGCGCAGATGAAGATTGGGCGGCGGCTGGCCATCAAGCTGCTGAACGCGTCGAAGTTTGTGCTGAACCTTGGTGCCACCGAGCACACGGTCCTCACCGATGACACCTCGGTGGTCACGAACCAGCTGGATTTGTCCCTGCTGGCTCAGCTGGGACAGGTCATCGACGCGTCGACTGCCGCGTTCGAGAAGTATGACTACGCCAAGGCTCTGCAGCTCAGCGAGACGTTCTTCTGGTCCTTCACGGATGACTACGTGGAGCTCATCAAGGACCGCGCCTACGGTGCTGCCGGTGAGGCCGAGCAGGCGTCGGTACTGGCCACCCTCGCGACCACTCTCGATGCGATGCTGCGGATGTTCGCGCCGTTCCTGCCCTTCGCTACCGAGGAGGTCTGGAGCTGGTGGCGCAGTGGATCGGTGCACCGGACCGAATGGCCGACGTCGGGCCACCTCGCCGGAACCATCCGCACCGCCGACACCGGCGTGTTGGGCACAGTGGCGCTCGCCCTCGGCGGCATCCGCCGGTCGAAGTCCGAGGCGAAGGTGAAGCAGCGCACCGAGGTGCTCAGCGCCGTCGTCAACGGCTCTGCTGCGCAGCTGCGCCAGCTCAACGCCGGCCTGAACGATCTGCTGGCGGCAGGCAATGTGCGCGAGCTGCACCTGACCGAAGCCGAGGGTGAGCTGTCGGTGTTCGAGGTGGAGCTGGCTCCCGTCGAAGCAGTCTAGCCTGCAGCTGACGCAATCCTGAAAGAGGGAGTCCCC
>NZ_ASZW01000169.1:0-10727 GCF_000468215.1 Arthrobacter sp. CAL618
ATTGAACCGCCCTGGGTTTGTTGGAGGCTTCTGACCTTGGAATCGAGAATAGAGTCATGGCAAAGAGTCAGGGAACTGGGAGGCCGACGGCACGTCGGTATTCGCCGGAGGAGAAAGCCGCAGCGGTGCGGATGGTTCGAACCTTGCGGGCAGAGCTTGGGACCGAGCACGGGACGGTCCATCGGGTGGCTACTCAGCTCGGATACGGGGTTGAGTCGGTGCGGTCGTGGGTCAAGCAAGCCGACATCGATGACGGGCACGTCGCCGGTGTGAGTACTGCGGATGCGGGCCGGATGCGGGACCTTGAGCAAGAAGTACGGGAGCTGCGTCGGGCGAACGAAATCCTGAAACGGGCTGCGAGTTTCTTCGGGGCGGAGCTCGACCGCCAACACCGGAAGTAGTCGCGTTCATCGACGCGAACAAGAACGACGTCGTTGAGGGTCGCCCGCTTGGAGTCGAGCCCATCTGCAGCCTGTTGCAGGTGGCTCCGAGCACGTACTACGCCGCGAGGGACCGTGCACCGTCCGCGCGTACCGTCAGCGACGCGGTTCTGATACCCGATCTAGTGGCCCTGTGGGAGAACAACTACCGCGTCTACGGGGTCCGTAAGCTTTGGAAAGCTGCGTGCCGGGCCGGAATGGACATCGGCCGCGACCAGACGGGCCGGTTGATGCGCGCCGCCGGCATCGAGGGCGCGACACGCTCGAAGCGGGTCAAAACGACCAGGGCTGACCCGGCTGCGGCGCGGCACCCGGATCTAGTCCGGCGGGAGTTCACCGCGGCGGCCCCGAACCGGCTCTGGGTGACCGACCTGACCTTCGTCCCGACATGGGCCGGCGTCGGGTACGTCTGTTTCATCATTGACGTGTTCAGCCGGATGATCGTCGGGTGGCGATGCGCGTCGCACATGCGCACCGAAATGGTTCTCGACGCGATCGAAATGGCCCGTTGGGGTCGTGGTGCTCACCACGAGGATCTTCGATGCCACAGCGATGCGGGCAGTCAATTCACGTCGATCCGCTACGGCGAACGTCTCGCGGAAATCGGCGCAACACCCTCGATCGGGACCGTCGGTGACAGCTACGACAACGCCCTCGCGGAGACGGTGAACGGCTACTACAAGACCGAACTCGTCCGCGGCCCCGCCCGACCCGGACCGTGGAAGACGGTCGAAGACCTCGAGCTAGCGACCCTCGGCTGGGTCCACTGGCACAACACCCAACGCCTCCACGGCTACCTCGGCGATGTTCCACCCGCGGAGTTCGAGCAGATGTTCTATGCTGACCAAACCGACCACGCTCAGCTGGCGGAAATCAAATAGCGCGAGTCTCCATCAAACCCAGGGCGGTTCAGCTTGGCTGAGGTTTGAGCTACCAACGTAGGCAGTATCGAACCCGGAGTTACGGCGGAAAAGCCAAGCTTTTGCGTGCAGCCGGGTGGCATGGGTTTCGTAGTTGATTTTCACTTCGGCACCGTGCCGGTTGACTAGTTCGTCGATTGCGCGACGTTCCGTGGCACCCATGTACGTCGTGGTGATGACTCTGAGCCGGACACCACGGTCTTTCAGCTGCTCGAGAGCGGGTTGGAGCAACCGGAGCCCTGTCCAGCGGACGAATGCACACAGGAGATCTACAGTGTTAGCTGACTCGATCTCGGTTCGCAGCTCGGCGGCCAAGTTCGGATCCTCTTTGCTGTTGGTTAGTAGAGCCGAATCTGACAGGGGTGTCGCGGGCCGGCGAAGGTTTCGGCGCTTCAGCGTATCCGGCTGGTGTAGTGAGAGTAGCTGCGTTGGCCCCTCGGCGATGCGGTCCGTGCTGGCCAGTTGCTCAAGTAGCTTATTTGCGAGAGCGACACGCTCACCCGGTTTGGCTGCGGCCAACTCTAGGCGGACGATGTCGGCCACATGGCGGGAGAGGATGTCCGGACTGTCTTCGTCTTCTACCGCGGCGAACACAGGTTGCACTCCAGATGCGCTCTTCAACGAACTGCTAAGAGCATTCGTAATAAGTAGTTCGTACAAGCCCTCAGGCAGCTGTTTTGCTGCCGCGCCCCCAACGGAATTAGTCACTGCGCCAGGCTATTGGGTAAATGCCTGGACGCCAAACCTTCCATAGGACCAGTTCATGTGGCTATTTCCGATTCCAAAACATTCCGTGTCGACATTAGAAATCCATTTTGGGGAATCGTAACCGCATTGCGGGTATTTGTGGAATGAGTGGGTAACCGCAGCACACAGCCCCTTGATTACCCGAGTCTCACCTATAGATCCGGAGCGCCGCCCCGTAGCCCTGTGGCAGTCCCTGACCGAGCAGCCAGGAGACCAGAACCTCGATCACCGCAGCCAGACTGAGCTCCTGCAAACGAGTGGCTCCCGCGTAAGGCTCGTTACCGGCGTCGTCCGCCGCTGCGCCGAGGCCAATCCTCCAGTTGTAGGTGGTGCCACCGTCGGCTCGCGCGACCTCCAACTGATACCCCGTACCGGTGTTCATCGCCTGCGCGTACCGACCCATCCCCAGCTGTTCAAGCCCCTTGGTCTGGACTGTGAGCCAGTCGCCGTCGTCGTCGATCATCTTGACTACTCCGACCAGGTGATCTGACGATTCGACGTCGTGCCACCCCGTGTAGGCTCCGTCAACCTGGGCCTGCCATTCCAAAGACTCTTCCGGTTGTACGCGAAGCATCAGTTCCAACTGCGAATCCACTTCGATCTTGAGCATTTATTTCCCTTTCGCAGCGGCGTTCCTCGTTCCATAGTCCATTCCCGTACCGACATTGTGGGATGGATCACGAAAATGTGGGCGAAGGTTGATAGCCTGCCAATACAGACGGTGGTGGGGTTCTCCACCGTCAAGAATCTGGGGGAACAATGCGTTGCATTCCGGGAGAGCCTGAATTCGGAGACGGCCAGTCCGCTGAGCGGGCTGTTTGGGAGCGGCTACGCGCTTCCCTGCCGGATGACGTCGTGCTCGCCCATTCGGTACAGGTCCGTCATGGTCGCGCCGAGTGCGAGATCGACATTCTCGTCTTGTGGCCCGGGGTTGGGCTCGCCGCCATCGAGGTCAAAGGCGGCCAGGTCAGTATCGATGGTGGCCAGTGGTACCAGTCGGACAGAGATGGGAAGCGCAAGCTCAGAAGTCCGATTGCTCAGTCTCAGAGTTCAATGCATGCATTCCGGGATTGGATTGGTGATCAGCTCGGGTCGCCGTTGACCAGCCGCTTCGCCTACATGGTTGCTCTGCCCTATACGCCCGTCCCGTCAAGCTGGTCCATGACAGGCTGTCCTCGGGTTCTCCTGCTCGACCAGGAGGACCTCCAGTCACCCGCCGACAAAATCCGCCGTGCCATCGAAATTGAAGGCAACGGAGCCATTCCGCTTGCGCCGCAGTATTTGGAACGAATCTGCACGAGGCTGGATGGGAAGCTCGAAACGCCATCGGGATCGGAGACCAGCCCTCAAGAACTCGAGGACCTGCAGGACCACCTGACGGAGCGGCAGAGCGGGCTCCTCTCCGCCACCCGCGACATTCCGCGGATCCGATTCACCGGCGGAGCGGGCAGCGGCAAGACCTGGCTGGCCGTCGCGAAAGCGCGCCAACTCTGCCGCGACGGCAACCGGGTCGGCCTGTTCTGCTACAACAAGGGCCTGGGACAGCACCTGCAGAACCAGGTCTCGGGGTGGCGGCAAGCCAAACCGGATTTCACGGGCGAGTTCCATGACTTTGTCCGGTCCCTCGGCATCCCGGACGGCACCGGACAGGCCTACTTCGACGAGGACATGCCGCGCCTGTTGATAGAGAAGGCTGCCAGCCTGCCATTGGAGCAGAAGTTGGATGCGGTCATCATCGACGAAGCGCAGGACTTCGCGCCGCTGTGGTGGGAAGCTCTGCTCGCCTGCTTGAAAGACCCACTGATGGGCCAGATCTATGCGTTCATGGACGACCGGCAGGATGTGTACCGCCGCTGGGGTGGGGCCACCGCAGACCTCGCTCATGGGCCGGCAGCAGAGCTCGTTCCCATCCACATTGACGACAACCTCCGGAACACACGCCGTATAGCCGAAGTATTCAAGTCTTTCGCCGGGGAGCACTTCACTCCCCGCGGCGGTACGGGACTGCCCGTTCGCCGGGTGGAGTGCGCCACCGAGGACGCGCTTGACATCGCCAGTGACTGTATTGACTCCCTCATCAATGATGGCTGGGCCGCGAACCAGATCGCCCTGCTCACCACCCGCCGCCGTCACCCGATCCACCAGGAACACTTCGACAGTGGAACCACTGACGAATACTGGCGCGACTTTCATGCGATGGAGACCGAGTTCTATGGGCACGTCCTCGGATTCAAGGGTCTCGAGCGTTCAGTAGTCGTCCTGTGTGTTGACGGCTTCAAAGAGATGGATCGTGCTGCCGAGCAACTGTACGTCGGGCTATCCCGTGCGCGAAGCCTTCTGGTTGTAGTCGGGGACTCGACGCTGCTTGCGGAGGCCGGTGGGCGAGAGTTGGAACGAGCGCTCGGAAGAGCGGAAAAGTGGGATCCCATACTTTCAGACTAATCACGGCATCTGACTTCATTCAGCATTCCATCTCAGACGCCGGGCCGCGCAAATGTGAAGCTTATCTGCTTCAATAGGGGCATGGATCTTGAGAATCACGACCTCGGCATTTTCGTTTCGGGCAAAGAAGCTGTGATTGTCGGCGATACCGACCTCATTCAGAAATTTATGCGGGAACTATCCGTCAGTCCTGAAGCCGCAGTTACCGCCAAGAAAGCAACACTTGACGCGGTGGCCGCTGCGACCGGGATAGCCGCAGTCGTAACGTCGATGACCGGTCAGACTTTCACCCTCACACCCGAATCCGCGCGACTTCTAGCTAGATTCAAGGAATATAATCCAGATGGCCCCTTGGCCGGATTGATTCGCGGAACAAAAGGCCAGATCGTAGGCAACTCAAAATTCGAACCTGCACTGATGAATCCCACGGCAATGTCTAATGTAGCTGCCCTTAGTGCGGCAGCGGCGCTGAAGGCAGCACTGGCTGACTTGGAGCAGCTTGTCGAGGCAATGGACATCAAGATCGATCGGCTACTGTCCGACAATCGAGCCCATGCGCTGGGTGACGTGCAAGGCATGACCCAAGTAATGGAAAAGGCGTACTCGCTGTACGAGGCGACCGGACGCATTAGCGAGACTACTTGGGCCCAAGTTTCCTTTCACAGCACATCACTCGCGCAATCCAGCTCCTACGCATTGAACCAGCTAGACCTCATCGCGGATTCTCTCCTCACGGGAAATGCGACGGAGAAGGCAGATGCAGTCAAGCACGCGAGTGAGGCGGAACTCCGCTCCTGGCTGGTTCTGTTGGCCGCGTGCCAGGTAAACCAAACGAGAATGGACACGCTTGAAATAGTCCACGCGGCCAAAAGCGCACCAGACGATTTGCAACATCACATCACCGCAGTCGAGCGTGCAGCCGCCACCCGCCACCAGATGGCCGGACTCAGGCTTCAGAAGCTAAATGACGCCGTCACAAAAGTATCTGACATCAACGATTTCTCGCGTGTTGTCAGCCCATTGCGCAGCAAGTCCACACTCAACGCCGTCGAAACCATCCACCAAACCATCGGACAGTTCGCGACGATCTATGGCCTGGAAGGGCTTGTCTACGGGACAGTTGAACGGGAGTCCTGGAGGAAGTCACTGAGCGACCTAACCAACCAGACCCGGACCGCTATCGGAACGGCTGCTAGCTCAGTTCCCAGCGCCGTCGGTAAAGCAAAACCACAGATGCAGAAGTTGCGAGAGATCGAATTCAGTCGCCCCAAATGGCCTCGGAAGTCGGGGGCTAAGGAACAGACGGCACTCGAGAGCACCGACGGCATTGAAGAAATCAGCCCGCCGTCAAATATGCCCTCACACTAGTGCGAAGCGCATCGGAGTGCTCATAGATCTCGTCCAGTGAAGCAATGGGAATTCGCTGCTCCACCTTCTGATCGTCAAAGATGCCCAAGTACTTCTGGACCCGGTTGAAGTGGAGGCGAGCAATCGGCTTCCTATTGTTGTCATCCAGAAGCACCGCGAAGTAGGACTTCGCGTCTCGTTGAACCACGCGCACCGGCTTAACTTCATTGCAGACAATCGCGCGAACGATTTGGTATCCTTCAAGCTCTTCAAGCGTGGTTTCCACACCTGTATCAGCGAGATCATCCGCAACGACCTGCTCGCTAGTCACGGTGGCCGCAAGTGTTGAATCATTCGCCATCGAGTAATTCGGCGAACCCAACGCGGTCTTCAGACGGTCATTAACTTGTTCATTGAGAAACTGTTTCGTCGCCTTCGTGACCAGCCCAGTGAACTGTTCACGCACCTTCTGTGTATACGCACCCTCATAGACCCGGGTGGTGAGCGACTTGATCCATTCGCTGTCCGGTTCTTTGAACTGGGCAGCCAAAGTCCGCTTGATCTGCCCAATGTACTTCAGCTCCCCTGCGGCACTGATAATCGAATCAAGATCGAAGATCTCCTTGGAAAGCTTCATCAACTCCGGGATCAAAGTCTCATCGATGTCATTGAGGTCGAGGACAAGAAATGGCTTTGAGTCCATCCGGTTAGGGGCATCCAAATCGGTGAAGAATTCGTAGACCTCCCCGTTGGTGAGAATCGCTATCCGGGCGTTTGTCACAGCAAAGTAGCGGTACAGCTGCGACGCGTGTTCGATCTTGATGGGTTCTTTGGACTTCTTGCATTCGATCAGAATCTGAACCGTGCCGCCATGCATGATCGCGTAATCAATTTTTTCGCCCTTCTTCACCCCGACATCTGCGGTAAATTCGGGGACTACCTCAAGCGGGTTAAAGACGTCATACCCAAGAATTGTCGAGATGAACGGCATGACGAATGCGTTCTTGGTCGCTTCTTCTGTTTCAATCTGAGACCTCTGCTGACGCACCTTCGCTGCCAATGCCGTCAGCCGTTCCGTAAAATCCACAATTCCCCCTGGATCGAAATGAATAATGCAACCCTAGTCGAACCGTCTGACAATTGGCGGATCACCACACAGCGGTATGCATTGGCGAGTCAGTTATCGGCCGGGGGGCTGTTTCAATTTTCGCGATGCGCTGAGGCCGAGTTAAGCATCCGCCGGTCCCGCCAGGCGCCGGTTGACCACAGCGCCAATGCGATCAGTACCGGCTGAAAGAACAGACGGATCAGGCGGGCTCTGTCTGTGTCTAGGCCGAAGGCGTTGACGCCGTCGACGTACTGAGCGATGTTGCCTGGGAAAACAGCCACGAAGAAGGCCGCGACGATCCAGCCAACGAGGACTCGCCAGCGCGGTAGGAAGATGAGCGCAGCCCCCAGAACCACCTCGACGATCCCGGACGCCACGACCACAAAGTCAGTATCGAGCGGCATCCATGCTGGCACCTGGGCCGCGAACTCCGCGCGGGCAAAAAACAGGTGCGACACCCCGGCGAAGAGAAGGAACGCGCCAAGCAAGATTCGGGCGATGGGTCGGAGAAGAGACAAACGGGGAAGATCGGTCACTCAGCGAAGCCTAGCAGCGACAACCGGGGCCGGGATGAAACCCGGCCCCCGGTCAATACATACTGTCGTCCCTATGGTGCGCCGGGAAGCGACTCACAGACGATGCCGTCCTTGTCCTGGTCGAGCCGAGCCACGTCGCCGTAGTACGGGAAGTACTTCTCGTACCAGTTCTGCGCTTCCCGCCAGGTGCTGAAGTCACCGCAGTTCTTGGTATCTCCGGGATTCGTTGGCTTTGGCGCTGGGGTCGGCTTCGGTGCTGGTGAGGGAGCTGGTGCAGGCTTTGGGGCTGGTGCCGGCTTTGGTGCCGGAGTCAGCACAACCGGAGCCGGCTGGGTCACCGCTGCTGGTTGCCCGGCACAGGTGCTCAACACATTTGCCATCGCATCCCGCTCCGCCTGGGTGACCCACAGGCCATGGATGGCCTTGGCTGAGATCTGTCGTGAAACGTAGGTGCAGCGGTAGGAGGTATTCGGCGGCAGCCAGGTGGCGGCGTCGCCGTCGCCCTTTTGCCCGTTCGTCGGACCATCGGTGGCCTGCAGGTTGAGTGGATCGTTGGCGAAAATCAGCCGCTGGTCGGCACTTAGCTGCTGCGCGCCCTTCTGCCACGCATCGGAGAGCGCGACAACGTGGTCAATCTGCACCTTGGCGCTGGTGGTGGTTCCGCGAACAAAGTTGATCACCATAGCGGTGTAGGGATCGTTCAGGACACCCGTTGCTACCTGACAAGTTCCATATGTGTAGGTGATGTTGGTGAGCTGACGCTTCAGCATGTCGTTGCGGGTGTCGCACCCGTTGTTGTCGGTGTCGAACCAGGTGGGCCCGAAGTTGTCGCGATCGTAGCCGGTCTTGGGAGCCCGACCCTTGACCGGGATGGACTGCAGCACCTGGGCCGCCGTCGACCCGTAAACGGCCGGACGGTTCAGCGGAAGTTCGGTCTTGGTGCGATACATGAAGGCGGCCATGGCGTCGCGCTTCACCGGCTGTAGCGGAAGGAATCGACCGTCTGGCCAACCGGTGGTGATGCCGGTGTTCGCGAGCCAGCTGATCTCTTTGTAGAACATGTTCTTGGTGGGCACGTCGCGGAACCCGGTAGTCCTGGAAGCAGTGAACGTTGGCTCAACGGAGAAACGGTAAAGGAAAGCCGCCATCGCGTCCCGGTTGACCGAGCTGAGAGGCTTGAAGGTGCGGTCCGGGTAGCCCGTGGTGATGCCCTCCGACGCAAGCCAATGGATCTCTTTGTAGAACTTGGTTCCCACCGGCACATCGGTAAACCACGACTGCTTGGGTGCCGTGTATACCGGTTCGCCAGCCAATCGGTAAAGAAAGGCAGCCATCGCGTCACGGGCTACCGACTGCAATGGTCGGAATGTGCCGTCCGGCCATCCCATCGAAATTTCCTGAGTAGCCAGCCAGGTGATCTCGGTGTGGAACTGGCTGGTGGACGGTACATCCCGGAACGTTGTCGCGGCGGTTGCCTGGGTCGGTGCGACGAGGGTGCCGGCGCCGATAACCAGCACCGCCAGCATCATGACGGCAGCTCTGATTGTTTTCACTTGTTCTCCATGGAGTGCTAACGCGGACGAATAGGTACAACGCGACACACAGGTAGAAGAACTTGAACGCCTGGACCCCAGCGCATGATGTCCCCCGGCTCATGCTCGTGATTGAAGCCTACGGTGATCCACGGTCCTCGCCGGTCGGCTTGGCTCAGCATTCGGGCAGGATTAACGAAAGAAATGTTCTCGACCCAATTACATCGGTAATGCTAAATCAGGAACATCAAAATACGGGGAAACTGCGCCATGGGGGCGATGGATCGCGAGTGGTTTTATAAGGACAATGACACCAAACCTTCGTCCAGACCTAAACCCGGATCGGGGGTCGGATCGGGCCTGCAACGTTCCCCCCTCCGGTCGGGTACCGCTGTGGACGATCCACGTCATTTGCGCTGCACGAATCACCCGACAGCTCTCAAGACTTTGTGGCCTACGACCCGTGTCGACCGGTCCATTATGTGGTCCGGCCAGAGTTCGCCCCGCCTGGCAGCGACGGACTGATCGAGGAAGCCGTCGTCGAAATATCCGCTGCCACTGGACTAACGTTCGTTTACCGAGGTACCACCACCGAAGCGCCCAGCGAGGACCGGGAAACCTACCAGCCTGATCGCTACGGCAAACGATGGGCACCCATCCTGATCACGTGGACCAGCCCGGCGGAGATCCCTGGCCTGGAAGGGGACGTCGCCGGTCTCGGCGGCAGCCCCTACGCTCATACTCCTGGCAAGCCCTTTGTCTATGTCGCTGGCCAGGTCCAGCTCGACGTGCCTGACCTTACCAACATCATTCAATACCCGGATGGTCGCGATCAGGTGAGGGCCATCATCGTGCACGAACTAGCTCACGTCGTCGGGCTCGATCACGTCGATGACCCCAGCCAGCTCATGCACGAGGGAAACAACGGGCTCACCGCCCTCGGCGACGGAGACAGAGCGGGTCTCGCGCTACTCGGCTCCGGGCCCTGCGTCCCCCAGCTGTAGGCATCATGGATCAGATCTTCCGGGAAGAGCTGAATCAGCCAAGGATCGAGTTGGTGATGAACAGCTACGGGGAACCTAAGATAAGACAAACTCCGGAGCGTACACTATTACGTACGTAAGGAGAATGCTATGAAGACCATGACCTACTCAGAATCACGTGCCAACTACGCCGCAACCCTCGATGCAGTACTCGACGACCGCGAAGAAGTGGTGATCACCCGCGCGGGGAAGGAACCGGTAGTCATCGTTTCCCTTGAGGACTACCAGTCACTGAAGGAAACTGCATACTTGCTCCGCAGCCCAGAGAATGCCCGCCGACTCCTTGGTGCCATCGAAAACCTGGAGCGAGGGGACGGCGTCGCCCGCGAGCTTGCCGAATGACCTTGCTCTGGGATGAGCGGGCATGGGAAGACTATGTCTGGTGGCAAACCGAAGACCGCAGAATCTTGAAGCGGATCAACGTCCTCATTAAGGACATCCAGCGGAACGGGAACGAGGGCATGGGTAAGCCCGAGCCACTCAGACACGGATTTCAGAGGTATTGGTCCCGACGGATCAATGACGAGCACCGTTTGGTTTACAAGGTGGTCGCGGACGAAATCCGCATCGCACAATGCCGCTACCACTACAGCAGATAGCCCTCAGCGCCGC
>NZ_ASZW01000170.1:0-4036 GCF_000468215.1 Arthrobacter sp. CAL618
CGGTACGCGCGGACGGTGCACGGTCCCTCGCGGCGTAGTACGTGCTCGGAGCCACCTGCAACAGGCTGCAGATGGGCTCGACTCCAAGCGGGCGACCCTCAACGACGTCGTTCTTGTTCGCGTCGATGAACGCGACTACTTCCGGTGTTGGCGGTCGAGCTCCGCCCCGAAGAAACTCGCAGCCCGTTTCAGGATTTCGTTCGCCCGACGCAGCTCCCGTACTTCTTGCTCAAGGTCCCGCATCCGGCCCGCATCCGCAGTACTCACACCGGCGACGTGCCCGTCATCGATGTCGGCTTGCTTGACCCACGACCGCACCGACTCAACCCCGTATCCGAGCTGAGTAGCCACCCGATGGACCGTCCCGTGCTCGGTCCCAAGCTCTGCCCGCAAGGTTCGAACCATCCGCACCGCTGCGGCTTTCTCCTCCGGCGAATACCGACGTGCCGTCGGCCTCCCAGTTCCCTGACTCTTTGCCATGACTCTATTCTCGATTCCAAGGTCAGAAGCCTCCAACAAACCCAGGGCGGTTCAATGTCTCTGACAGGTTTGTTTCGTTGGGCGTCGTAGTCCGCTAGGAAATCAATTAGTCGCAATACTTGGGCACGCGAGCCCTCGGTATCGACCCCTACGTCAACGGACATTCCTTACCACCCCAACTTGGCTGCGCAGCTTCGCAACTGCGTCAAGACTTTGACCAATTGTATGCGTCAGTGCAAGCAGTCTGCGCAACCCCTATCCTCGGTCCAACTTCGCGTCTGTAGAAAACCTGTTACCTGTCAATCGTCGAAATGCACCTGGGTATTTAGGGTTCGACTGACTATTCACAAAGGTCAGATACTCGTACTCGGCTCCGGCATGAGGTGCTCCCTGCCTGACGTGTGTCGCCAAATCACATGATCTAACCTTCGAGCAGTCGTGGGGTAGGCCTCGGCGACGCGCATCACCAGGTCAGCTGCCTCCGAAGGATTGATCTGCCTGGAATCAAGCTTGGTGTGCTGTTCGATGAATCTCAGAATCATGCGGTCAGCTTTAACCGATTGCAGACCGGCCAGGATCAGGAGGTAGTTGAAGGTGACCCCAGAGGATTGGCTAGGCAGATTCCTCCACATCGACTTGAGCCTATTTAGAGACGGGTCGTTTTGATATTCGCCGTGAAGGTCTTTTGTACTCAGGATATCCAAAGACTGTAAACCAGCTGCGGCCCGACGCACGACCTCCGCTTTCAGTAAGGCACCATTTCCCGTATGTGCTGGCTTACGGTTCCCTACAAGATCTGCCCACGGCTCGCTGCCGCCGGCCTCAACGAATGAATTTTCCAGTTCTTTAACGCCATCACTCCGAGGGTCGCCACCCTGCGTCTTTCGGTGATCCCAATACCGGTTGACGACATTGATAACACTTCGGTAATGAGATCCGGTGGAGAAAATGGAATCGATGACGCAAAGAGCAAGTCCGTCCCTGTAGCCTTCGGGCTCGAACCAACGGGCCTCATCCCCAAACTCGGTGCGGCATACCTCAATAAGAATCTCTTCTTGATCACTGAATTTGTAAGTCATGGTCGGGACTCTATCAAGTGGTAGAGACAAGACGGGTGTGGCCAAAACGTTGAAGTGACAAACTAAAACTCAGAAAGTTGGGGGCAACAGAACGGATATCCTTTCGAGTCAATGCGATCGTCGTCGGGCACACCAGACCTGTTGACCTTGGCGGATTGGACCGTGCGCCGATCTCCTGGGGCTGAATGTGACTGCTGATGGACATCGCAGGCATGAAAACGCGGGATGCTATGTCGGTGGCTCAAGTGAACGCACGGTTCACAAGTCCTCGTAGGAGACAAGGCGCGTCCTGTGATCAGTTACAAAAACTGTTAGCTTGCCTGTCGATAGACTGTCGTAAGCAAGATCTAACATGGCTGAATGAACTCCAATTCAAAGGCGAAAGCGCCGCGGACCCGGAAATGTCCGGTCTGCGGTAGCGAGTCGTGGCGGCTCGCCTACGGCATGATCATGCCGAATGCGCAGGAAACGATGCCGAAGACAGTGTTTGCTGGGTGCTGCATTCTCGTTGAAGAACGCTTCAATCCAACGACGGGAGAGCGAGAACTTGGATCTCCCGACTGGGAATGCCAGAACGCGGAGTGTCGACATCAGTGGTGGTGACACCTGACCGGGCGTCGAGGATATAGGCTCTCAGAAGTTGCCCTGTCGGGGCGCGCTGAATTTTCTGGGGGAGTAATGCAAGGTCTCAATTTCACCGCGATCGATTTCGAAACGGCCAACAACAAGCGTGGATCCGTGTGTGCGGTCGGCCTCGCGAAGGTGCAAGGCGGTGTAGTCGTCGACTCGAAGTCATGGCTGATTCAACCGCCGCCATCCGTCAGCCACTTCGAGTCAAGGAACATTTCTGTAAATGGAATACGACCGGGCGACGTGATGGGAGCCCCTAGTTGGCGTGCAAGTTTGGATCACATAGTCGATTTCGTAGGAACCGATGTCCTTGTCGCGCACAACGCATCCTTCGATCGTTCCGTGCTCCGTAACGCTTGCTCCGAGTCGGGATTCGAGCCGCCGGAGCTTTCATTTCTCTGTTCTTTAGACCTCGCGAGGCGATTGCTCGGCCTGGAAGTGAATAAACTGCCACACGTCGCAAAGGCACTTGGCCTAGCAAGTTTCAACCACCACGACGCCGGCGACGACTCGACAGTATGTGCTGAGGCGGTCATCGCAATCGCTCGGGCACACGGACTGCATTCGACAGAGCTCCTTTGGCCCACGAAGTCGAAATCGAAGGCTGAACCGTCCCGGGTTTGATGCCGCTATCTTCTGAGAGAAAGATAGTGACTATGCCCAAGCAGTTTCCTCCCGAGGTCCGTGATCGTGCAGTGCGCATGACGGTGGATCGGCTGTCCGAATATCCCTCTGTTTATACGGCCTGTAAGGCGTTGGCGCCGAAGCTGGGAGTCGGTGCTGAATCGCTGCGCCGTTGGGTGGTCCAGGCCCAGATCGATGCCGGTGAAAAGACCGGGCCAAGCAGCGAGGAGTTGGAGGAAATCAAGCGGCTCCGGGCCGAGGTGCGGGATCTGAAGGAGTCCAACGAGATCCTGAAACAGGCCTCGATTTTCTTCGCAAGGGAACTCGACCCTCGCCGCCGCTGACCTGCCGATTTATCGACGACATGCGCGCTCTTGGTTACGCGGTCGAGTCGATCTGCGCCGTCCTGCGAGACCAGGGCATGCAGGTTGCCGCACGAACCTACCGAGCGTGGAAGACACGCCTGCCAGCGTTGCGCACCCTTGAAGACGCCCGCCTCACCGATGCCCTACGAGCTTTGAACGTCGCTGATGCGAAAGGCCGTCGACGCCCCGAGATCCTTTACGGGCGCCGGAAGATGACTCAGTGGCTGCGCCGCAACGGTTTCCCGGAAGCCTCCAAACACTGTGGACCGGCTGATGCGCGAAGAGGGCATGAACGGTCTGATCAGAGGCCGCAAGATGCGCACCACGGTCCCCGGGAAGGACGGCCGCCGCGCCGGAGACCTACTGAATCGGGACTTCACAGCCCTGGCCCCGAACCAGGTCTGGGTCACTGATTTCACCTACGTGCCGGTCTACACCGGGTTCGTCTACGTGGCCCTGGTCATCGACCTGTATTCCCGGGCGATCGTCGGGTGGGAAACTTCCACAGTGAAGGACACTACGTTCGTGGAACACTGCCTGCGGATGGCGTTGTGGCGCCGTCAACACACCGGCCGGCCAGCCGCAGCGGGGCTGATTCATCATTCGGACGCGGGAAGCCAATACACCTCCATCCGTTACACCGATACCCTGGCCCTAGAGGGCTTGCAGCCCTCGATCGGCAGCGTCGGCGACGCGTATGACAATGCCGCCGCTGAAACGGTCATGGGGCTCTTCAAAAACGAGGCCGTCGCGAAGGGTTCACCGTTCCGCACCGGAGCCCTGAAAACCGAAACCGACGTGCAAACAATCGTCTTCGAATGGGTCCACTGGTACAACAACGAACGCCTGCATTCCGCC
>NZ_ASZW01000171.1:0-8430 GCF_000468215.1 Arthrobacter sp. CAL618
CGGTACGCGCGGACGGTGCACGGTCCCTCGCGGCGTAGTACGTGCTCGGAGCCACCTGCAACAGGCTGCAGATGGGCTCGACTCCAAGCGGGCGACCCTCAACGACGTCGTTCTTGTTCGCGTCGATGAACGCGACTACTTCCGGTGTTGGCGGTCGAGCTCCGCCCCGAAGAAACTCGCAGCCCGTTTCAGGATTTCGTTCGCCCGACGCAGCTCCCGTACTTCTTGCTCAAGGTCCCGCATCCGGCCCGCATCCGCAGTACTCACACCGGCGACGTGCCCGTCATCGATGTCGGCTTGCTTGACCCACGACCGCACCGACTCAACCCCGTATCCGAGCTGAGTAGCCACCCGATGGACCGTCCCGTGCTCGGTCCCAAGCTCTGCCCGCAAGGTTCGAACCATCCGCACCGCTGCGGCTTTCTCCTCCGGCGAATACCGACGTGCCGTCGGCCTCCCAGTTCCCTGACTCTTTGCCATGACTCTATTCTCGATTCCAAGGTCAGAAGCCTCCAACAAACCCAGGGCGGTTCAATTACTGTCAATGGGTTGTGGTGACGAGAGACCGCCTGAGCAGGAGCGATTCGAGCAGGGCACCATGGGCCAAGTTTGAAAGCTCCGAAGCGTTGTGCATCAAATGGTCAACCTTGCACACAGGAGAAGTTACCGAATCATAGGGACACACCGGGGTGTTGAGCAGCCCCGTTGGCAGAGTTTTACGCCGCCGTTGACGTTTGCTGCGCTAGAAGATAGTGAACGCTATGAGGCTGCGCACCGGTTAGAGGCACTAGTTGTGAGAGCACTTGGGGGTCAGAGTTGGGTTAGTTATCCCTGGCGATCGATTTGGGTGTTGGACGGCTAGGGCCATGGTCTGGAGTTCTTGTTGTTCTTCGTCGGCCCCTAACCGTAGATCACTGGTTGGTAGGACAGACGCCTGACTCCCTCAATCAGCCCATTTTTGAAGTTGATGTAACAGGGTGTTCTCGGCGTTTCGTGAGTCCCCGGAAGTGTGTTAACAGGATTCAGGAGCAGTCTGGATTGCGGGCCGCGTGTATTTGGTTGTCGAGGTCTTCTAGGTCGCTGATGGCTGCGCTGATAAGTCTTTGCCGGCTTGTTGAGAGTGAGGCGTTGAGGTCGCAGGTCGAGTTGTCGTTGGTGCAGGCGGTGAGGGCGCCCAGGATGGTGCGTACCAGTAGCGGGCGGGCTGATTCGAGATCGGCTATGTGCTGGTCGGGGATTCTTGCGGCGCGGTCTTGTTCGTAAGTGGTGATGATCATTCTGGTTGGTGTCCCTCTAGGCAGGTTCGGAGGTTTTTCAGTCCGTCTCGGATTCTGGTTTTGATTGTTGATAGCGGGATGGAGAGGTGTTCGGAGACTTGCCGGTAGGTCATGCACTGGTAGTAGGCAAGATTGATTGCTTCGCGCTGGATGGGGGGAGAGGCCTTTGAGACAGGTGATGACGGTTTGCGCTTCGATTTTCGTAGCGACGGTCTCGGCTACCGTGTCGTAGTCCGGGGTGTGGTTATGGGTTGCCCAGTGGGCTGCCCGGTTAGTACTGGATTGTTCGGCGCGTACTTTATCGACTGTTCGGCGGTGTGCGATGGTCATGAGCCACGCTGTTGGGGTGCCGAGCGTCTGGTTGTAGCGGTGGGCTTCTTGCCACACGATCAGGTAGATGTCCTGGGTGGCTTCTTTCGCCATTTCGGTGTCGACGATGATCCGGCGGGTAAGGCCATAAACCTGGCGGGCTGTCTGGTGGTAGAAAGCGGTGAACGCGTCGTGGTCGCCGCGGCTGATCCCGGTGAAGATATTCGGCCAACTTGCTGTGCTCGGCTGTGAATGTCGGGGCAAGAATTTTTGGGGTAGCTGGTGGGTTGGGGTGTTGGTTTTCGTGGTCGACGGCAACAGGTCGTTCGTTGGCGTCTTTGCCCATGGGGAAGTCCTCGGGTGCTGGTTCGCCGTGCGGTCAGACGGGAAACGTCGGTTGAACAGTGAGACGGACGGTAACCGAGGCCGTCCCTTTACTTAAACTACTGCACCTCCGACGGATGCCTGGATTGAAGCGCTCAATGTGCCTTTAGAAATCAGCCTGCACCCGGGTTACGTATTGGGACGTGTCGGCGTAAGGATTGGGCGATGTCGGGGAGACGGTGGGATTTCTTGTCGTCAGCGGCGTTACGGGGCCAAGAGTTCGTTTGTGTGGTTCTGGCCTACCGGGGCTGTCCGCGGAATAGCAGAATATCGGGTGCATGCTCGGTGTCTACCGGGTGGGGACGTCGGTCATTGTTCCTTGGTTTGAGCGGGTGCGGTGCGCGTTTGGGTGTGGTCTGCTATCCAGCTGCGCAGCATGGCTAGGGCGTCGGCGGAGGTGCTGCCGGGTTCGGGGAGGTACGTGTTGATGTTTAGCCCCGGGGCGGATGGTAGTGCGAGGACGTCGTATCCGATGGTGATTTCACCGACAATTGGGTGATTGATGCGTTTGGTTCCGCTGGTATGGGTGCGGACGGTGTGTCCGCCCCACCAGGTGCGAAATTCCTCGCTGCGGGTGGCGAGTTCACCGACGAGGGCTTCCAGGGCGCGGTCGCTGGGGTCCTGGCCGGAAAGCATGCGAAGGGATGACACTGATTCGCGTGCGCTGGTTTCCCAGTCGGGGTAGAAGGTTTGTGACCTTTCGTCGAGAAAGAGATAGCGGGAGTGGTTCAGGGCCGCGGCGCCTTCGGGGAACAGATGTGGGAAGAGAGCCCTACCGAGGGTGTTGGACGCGACCGGGTTGCC
Organism: Arthrobacter sp. CAL618; assembly: GCF_000468215.1. Taxonomy (NCBI): domain Bacteria; kingdom Bacillati; phylum Actinomycetota; class Actinomycetes; order Micrococcales; family Micrococcaceae; genus Arthrobacter; species Arthrobacter sp. CAL618. The sequence continues at coordinate 2,775 of NZ_ASZW01000171.1, forward strand.
AAGACGTGTCATAGCAAGGGCTGGAACGTCATGCATCATGTCCAGCAGTTGGGGTATGCGGGCGGGGACGCGTGGTTCGGGTTTCATTCGTGGGGTGCGTCGGGGGCCGGAGGCTGTCCGGGCGAGATCGAACAGGTGGGCGCTCTCGGCTGGGTTGAGTTGGAGGGCGCGTGCCAGGGCGGACAGGACGCTTTCGGAGACTCCGCTGAGGTTCCCGCGTTCCATCCTGGTGTAGTAGGCGCTGCTCACGCCCGCGAGCTGGGCGACTTCCTCACGGCGTAGGCCTGGGACGCGGCGTTCATTACCGAACACTGCCAGTCCCACCATTTCGGGGGTGATGCGTGCTCGTAAAGCGGTGAGGAACTCTTGAACCTCATGACGGGTATCCATGTTCCTAAGGGTAGGACGTGCAGGGGAGGGGGTGGGAGTTCCTGGTAGTAACCCTCATCCGGTGGTGTTCCGGAAGGAGTCTAGGCGTCGTGGGGGATAACGCTAGGGACTCTCACCGGTTACGGGTTTCTGCCTACCGTGGAGTCATGACTAACAACATGATCACTTTGAACAACGGCATCGAGATGCCTGCTCTGGGGTTGGGTGTTTTCCAGACCCCTCCGGATGTCACGACCACCGCGGTCACGGAAGCGTTGGCTGCTGGTTACCGGCATATCGATACGGCCGCCGCGTATGGCAACGAGACGGAGGTCGGTAACGGCATCAGGGACTCAGGGATAGAGCGCGAAGAGATCTTCGTGGAAACTAAGTTGTGGATCAGCGATTACGGCTTCGACGCCGCGCTGCACGGGTTCGAAAAAAGCGCAGCGAAGCTCGGCGTCGATTACATTGATCTGCTGCTCCTTCACCAACCCCTGACCAGCCGTTTCGATCTGACTATCGAGGCGTACCGGGCCATGGAAAAGCTCCTCAGCGAGGGGAAGGTCCGGGCAATTGGTGTCAGTAACTTCATGCCCGAGGTCCTGATCCGGCTTCTGGCCGAGACGACCATCGTGCCGGCGGTGAACCAGATCGAGTTGCACCCGTACTTCCAGCAGAAGGAACTGCAGGCCCTGCACGCCGAGCACGGGATCCTCACCCAGGCCTGGTCCCCGATCGGAGGCATCACTTCCTACGGTGGCGGTGACAAGAGCGCGCTGCAAGACCCGGTACTGCTCGGGATCGCAGATGAGCACGGTAAATCACCGGCACAGGTCATGCTGCGGTGGCATCTGCAGCATGGGCGCTCCGCCATCCCCAAGTCCGTCAAAGCGCACCGCATCATCGAGAACTTCGACGTCTTCGACTTCGAACTAACAGACCAGAACCTCACCGCGATCGACGCCCTTGATACCGGTGTGCGGGGCGGGCCCGAGCCTGACAGCATCACCCTCGAAAACTACGGCATGCCCATCCCCGAGGCATAAACACCCTGCCTCACAATTCAGGGAAGCCGGATCCCGTGACCGTTCCACGCTTCAACCACGCCAACGTGCTGAGCCGGCGCACGCTCATCCGTGCGTCCGGCCTCGCGGAGGCAAGCCTCACCACTGCCGGTCTAGCCGCGTGCGCCTCAACGGTACCGAACCGTGGGGCACTATCGACAGGAAATACTGTGACACCGTCTAGCGGCCCTCACCCGGACAATAGGCCCAAAGTTCTGCTCGCCTACTTTTCCCGGGCAGGAGAGAACTATTGGAACGGTGGCCGGCGGATACTCGAAACCGGGAACACCGAAGTGCTGGCAGCAATGCTCAGCACGCAACTTGGATGCGACGTCTATCAGATTGAAGCCGCGGACCCGTATTCCAAACGGTATGACCCGACCGTTGCCCGGAACGTGAGGGAACAAGACAGCGACGCTCGACCTCAAATCGCCAATGCACTACCGAACCTTGAGGGTTACGACACGGTGCTGATCGGGAGCCCGATCTGGAACGTGCAACCACCAATGATCATGGCGACGTTCATCGAGGCCGTCGACGTGGCCGGGAAAACACTCCTCCCATTCGTGACCTACGCCGTCAGCGGTCTTGGATCTACCCAGGACTTCTACCGGGCCCTCGACTCCGGGGCCGACCTCGGTGACGGTTTGGCCGTGCGCGGTGAGGAAGTCACCAATGCGGACAATGACATCGACCAGTGGCTGCGCGCTACGGGCCTGGTAGGAAAGGAAACATCACCATGACCACCGAGCTGAACCTGACCGTCCTCGTTGTCGGTGCGACCGGCAGCATCGGCCAGCACGTTGTCGCCGAAGCTCTCCGGGCAGGGCACCAGGTGCGGGCCTTGACCCGCGACCCCGGGCGGTCCCACAGGATCGACGCCGACGCCAAGGTCGTCGTGGGGGACCTCACCGACAGCACTACACTCACGGACGCCGTCGCCAACATTGACGCCGTGATCTTCACGCATGGCTCGAACAGCGCCGAGGCGGAAGCGGTGAACTACGGGGCGGTCCGGAACATCCTTGGTGCCCTGAATGGGCGTCAGGTACGGGTCGCTCTCATGACCACCATCGGGGTCACCCGTCGCAGGGATACCAGCGACTGGAAACGTCGAGGGGAACGCCTCGTGCGTGCCAGCGGCAACCCGTACACGATCGTCCGGCCCGGCTGGTTCGACTACAACGAGGACGACCAGTTGCGGATCACCATGCTGCAAGGAGATACCCGCCATGCAGGCTCACCCGCGGACGGAGTCATCGCCCGCCACCAGATCGCCCGTGTTCTCGTGGACAGCCTGACCACCCCGGCCGCCGTCGGCCGCACCCTCGAACTGGTCGCCGAGTCCGGGCCAGAGCAGGACAACCTCACCCCACTCTTCGCCGCGCTCGAACCCGACGAAACCTCATCCATCGATGGTGTCCGGGACGCACCGAACCTGCCGCAGGATCAGGAACCCCAGCATGTGCGCGACGAACTGGGCCGCGTCACACCCCAGACCTAACGAAGCGCAGCGGCACGCTGAAATTTCTACCAGTACCAGCAACCAGCAACCGATAACGCTTCAGCACTTTGAAGGAGAGCTCCGTGGAATACCGACAGCTAGGACGCACAGGGGTCTCAGTGAGCCCACTATGCCTGGGAACGATGATGTTCGGTCCGTGGGGCAATGCGGATCACACCGACTCGACCCGCATCATCCATCGGGCGTTAGATGCTGGCATCAACTTCGTTGACACAGCCGACATCTACTCTGAAGGCGTTTCCGAGGAAATCGTCGGTCAAGCCCTGCAGGGGCGCCGCGACGACGTCGTCCTCGCCACCAAATTTGCTGTACCAATGGGCGAGGACCCGAACCACCGTGGCGGATCCCGTCGCTGGATCATGCAGGAAGTCGAGAACTCCCTGCGGCGCCTGCGTACCGATTACATTGACCTCTACCAGGTGCACCGGCCCAGCCCAGATACCGACATTGAGGAAACCCTGGGAGCGCTGACTGACCTCATCCGGCAAGGCAAGGTCCGCTACATCGGGGCCTCATCCTTTTCCGGCAGCGAGATCGTCGAAGCGCAATGGGCGTCCCGTGACCGGAATCTCGAACGGTTCGTCACCGAACAACCCCCATACTCACTCCTTGTCCGCGGCGCGGAAGAGGACGTTTTCCCGACAACCCTGCGGCACGGGATGGGCACCCTCACCTACAGTCCCCTCGCCGCAGGTTGGCTTTCAGGTTCCTGGGGGAAGGACTCCACACCCACCTCACCGGCCCGCAAACGCCTCGCCGCGCGCTTCGACATGACCCTGCCCGCCAACCAACGAAAACTCAACGCCGTAGAACAACTCACCACGATTGCCGACGACGCCGGTCTCACCATGATCGAACTCGCCATCGCCTTCGTCATCAATCACCCCGGCGTCACCGCCGCCATCATCGGCCCCCGCACCATGGAACAACTTGAGTCCCAGCTACCCGCAGCCGAAGTGAAACTAAGCACCGAGACCCTGAACAGGATCGACGCCGTCATCGCACCCGGTGTCACCATCAACCCCGAAGACAACAGCTACGGAACAACCTCACTCACCCCACACGCCCGACGACGCCCATAGACCAGCAAGGAGCGCAAGGCACGCCCAAGTAGATCCCAAAAGCTCTGTGGCCCGGAAACCAGCGCCTAGTCCGCGCATGGTGGCACCATCAAACGACGTAATAGAACGTTATCGGCGTTCCGATCCGCCACGATACGTTTTGATGGGATGGCTTTGCTCATTTATGGGCGTTGTTGTAGGCATCCACGATTGAGTACTGGATCCGTCCCCGCGCGCTGGGGTTGTGGCCGTTCGTTAGTGCCCATTGGCGAATTTTTTCGAGCTTTTCACGCTTGCGGCGGGTTGTGGAGGACCCATATTGTCTGCGTTTGCTGGTGCTTTCGTTGGCTGCACTACGACCTTTCTCCACGTAATCAGAGAGTTCTGAGCGCAGCTGGGCGGCATTCTGCGATGTCAGGTCAATTTCGTATTCTGTTCCGTCGATTCCAAAGTAGACGGTTTCCTGTGCTTCCTGGCCGTTGAGGTCATCGATCAACTGGACCTGCGTACGCTGCATCAGATTGTTCCTTTTCAAAGTATTGCTATGGGTTTGGGCACGAAGAAGGCCCTGCAACGGGAGGGTCTGTTCCGCTGCAGGGCCAGTTCTTGGTTGATCCTAGTTAGCCTCCGAGGCCTCCGGGGAGTTTTCCGATGAGGTCTTGAGGGTTGATGCCTAACTTGCTGAGCAAACCCTGGTCCTTGTCGGTATCTACCTGATCGGGCAGTTCCTGACTGGCTTGGTCGGTTTTATCGTCATCTCCCTGCCCCTTGAGATGGTCGAGGATCTGTTTTTTGTCGATTTTCACTATGCGCTCCTTCAGTTGGTTACTCGGTTCTGCGTGAAGACCTTCCAACGGGTGTGGCCTTCCCGGTCAGTTACCGGTGTTGTAGGGAAGTTGCTTAGGTTCGTAGGCCGGCTTTGTCTACTTTGCGGTGGAAACGCATGCCGGCGAGGCCTCCAAGAATCGCTCCGAGGAGGGCAACCGCGGCTGCGATGAGCGCGGCGATGATCCCTGTCGTTGTCAGGTCATCGCCTGCGGGGATCTGCGGGAAGCTGTTGATCTGGGAGAGGATGTTGAACTGATCCCCCGCGATGAGCCCCAGTATTGCCACGATAATGGCGATGACGATGGCCCAAACCCAGACGGCGATGCCTTGTTTGACGCCGTTGAATCGTGCCATCCGGCCGGCAACGTATCCGCCGCAGTAGTAGGCGATCAGCAAGATCGCTAGTAGCACGATGCTGCTGATGATGCTGGCGGTTTGTGGGTCCGCGGTGGCTTCTCCGGCGATGTCGGTGTTTGTTGCCGAGCCTACGGCCGCGCCGAGCGCGGCAGCCAGGGCGCTAAGGAGAATCGCTGTTCCGGTAGCGGTGAGCCACCCAAAGAATGCGGAGCCGATCTTGATCCCGCCGAATTCTTCCTTCTCCCGTGCTACATCATGCTTCAAACCGTGATCAGTATCCCCATCATTGTCCTGATGGAGTGCGTCGCCGTGGTCGCGGTTGGCTCGCCTTGAGTCCGCACCACTTCCGGTATGACCTGAATGGTTTGAGTCAGGGTGATTATCCGGGGACTTAGCCGGACCTGCACTGGTACTCATGTGTACTCCTCTATCAAGGCCGTCACCGGCCC